>NZ_CP075076.1:306836-613672 GCF_023035295.1 Borrelia coriaceae | reverse complement strand
AATCCAACCGACTTAATCAACCCAAAATGTATAATTTGTAAAAATACTCCCATTATAAAAACAACTAAACATCTCTACATTGACCTACCAAAAATAAAAAACGAACTTACGAATTGGATGCAAACAATTGAACAAAAAACAAACTGGAATACCAATGCCATTAAAATAACAAATGCATTCTTAAGAGATGGTCTTAAAGAAAGAGCTATAACAAGAGATTTAAAATGGGGCATACCAGTACCAAAAAAGGAATATGAAAACAAAGTGTTTTATGTGTGGTTTGATGCACCAATAGGATATATCTCCATTACAAAAGAAATTTTAAAAGATTGGGAATCTTGGTGGAAAAATGATGAAGAAACGAATTTAGTGCAATTTATTGGAAAAGACAACATCCTATTTCACACAATCATATTTCCCGCTATAAAGCTTGGGAGCAAGGAAAACTGGACAATGTTAAACAAAATGGCTTCAAGTGAATATTTAAACTATGAAAACCTAAAATTCTCAAAATCTGCAGGCATAGGAATATTTGGAAATGATATCATTACCACTGATATACCTTCTGACATTTGGCGATTTTACATATATTACAACAGGCCTGAAAAATCTGATTTTCAATTTATGTGGGACGACTTCATGGAACGGATAAATAGTGAACTTATTGGAAATTTTTCAAACCTTGTTAACAGAGTATTAACATTTTATAAAAAATTTTTTGGAGATAAAATAGATAAAATAGAAATAAAAGAGGATTTTTGGCAAAAAATTAGTATCAGATATGATAAAACTCTAAACTTTTTTAAACAAATAGAACTAAAATCAGCTCTAAAAGAGATCCTCGATATCTCAAGGACAGGTAATAAAATATTTCAAGACAATGAACCATGGAAAACAAAAGACAACATGCCTCAAAAAACAAAAGAACTCTTATTAAACTTAATATACCTAATAAGAGACTTATCTATCTTAATTTCACCATTTATACCTCATACAAGTGAAAAAATAAGGAAATTTTTTGGAGAGAGTTATGAAATTTCCAACAAATTTTTAGGAACAAATTTGGGTCTCAGTACAATTCAATTTACAGAAGTACTATTTACAAAGCTAGAAAAGAAACTAATTGATGATTTAAAATCAAAATATTCAGGGAGCAAAAACATGCAAGATGCACAAACAAACAATCCAATAAATTTATTTAGCGAACAAGTATTCTTAAAAGTTGTAAAAATAAAAACAATAGAAAGAAATCCAGAAGCAGAAAAGTTGTTCATTTTAAAACTTGATGACGGAACTTCTGATGGTAAACAGATTGTAAGCAGTCTTGCAGATTATTACAAGGAAGAAGAACTCATTGGAAAACATATCATAATAGTTGATAACTTAAAGCCTGCCAAATTTAGAGGAATAAGATCTGAAGGAATGCTTATTGCAACTGAAGATGAGAATAAAAATTTTAAAGTAATCATTATCGAAGATTTCAAAGACAATCCCACCCCTGGAGAACGAATAATACTTGAAAGTGATAGTGGTAAAAAATTAAAATCACCATCAAAAATTAGCATAGACAAATTTTTCAAAACTCAAATTGTAGCAGAAAATGGAGAACTTAAAATCAACGGTATTAACCTAATACTAGAACATTCTAAAGAAAAAATACTATCTAAAGAAATTCCAAATGGAAAAATATACTAAAGTTTAAACAAATAAAAATTAATGAATGTTAAAAAAATAGAAATAGAAAATTTAAATGAAAATTACCTTCAAAGCAAGCTATGGACAATTGTAAAAAAAGTCTCAAGTGAAACAAGTCCATGGAAAGCCATTCCATTAAGTAGTAATCATCTCAATAAAGTTCTTGTGATGCAAAGAAAGATCTTTGGCAATCTTTACTTAAGCTACATCGCTCACCCAGAATTTTCAAATAAAAAAATTGAAAATATTAATGCAGACGAAATCAATACCCAAATCAAAAAATTCAGCGAAAGCATAAAGCAATATTTACATAAAAACACCTTATTTGTACGATACGACTTAATGTTTTATACCTCAAGAAGCTTAAAAGAAGACTATGTTCCAATAAAATTGGAATTTAAAAATCTCCAAAAATCATTCGATGACATACAGCCATCAAATACAACAATACTAAATTTGAATGATTCATTAGATAATATTAAAGCCAAGATGAAAAAAA
The DNA here is from genome assembly GCF_023035295.1 of Borrelia coriaceae. Taxonomy (NCBI): domain Bacteria; kingdom Pseudomonadati; phylum Spirochaetota; class Spirochaetia; order Spirochaetales; family Borreliaceae; genus Borrelia; species Borrelia coriaceae. The sequence goes on along the minus strand of NZ_CP075076.1, from coordinate 611,478 downwards.
AAACAAGATATAACATAAATCTTAGCATAAAAAAAAACATTAAAGTCATAATAGATGATGACTTTAAATATTTTGAAGAATTTTACAACCTTCACAAAGAAACAGCTCAAAGAGACAAATTTACTATTCATTCAAAAGACTATATAAAAAATCTAATAAAAGCATTCAGAGAAGACAAGAATGCTAAAATAAAACTCATAATCGCATTATATAATGAACAACTAATATCTGGCATCATTATTGGTATATACAAAGATAAGGCTACATACCTCTACGGAGCTTCAAGTAAAAAAAATAGGCACCTAATGCCAAATTATGCTGTACAATTTAAAGCGATACAAATGCTTCAAGCTCTCTCAATAAAAGAATACGATCTCCTAGGAATTCCTCCAAACGCTGATGCAAGACACCCTTTATTTGGTCTTTTCCAATTCAAAACTGGATTTGGAGGCAGCATTATCCACAGAATTGGATGTTATGACTTTGTATACAAAAAATTTTTATATAAAATTTATAGAATCCTTGAAATATTAAGATATATCTACTATAAAATCATAAAAAAAAGACTTTAAGCCATACTATTCACTAAATTCTTAAATTGAATACCTCTATCAAACTCATTCTTAAAAAGCTCAAAAGAAGCACTAGCGGGAGAAAATAAAACTATATCATTTTGAACAGAAATTTTTCTAGCACAAAAAATACATTCTTCTAAAGAAGAAAATATAAAATAATTAACATTATTGTCTTCTAAAAATTTAACAATCTTTAAAGTGGCATTTCCTCTTAACAAAATCCAAGTCTTAACCATACCTAAAATTTCACCAAAAATTGCAAAATTAAGCTCTTTATCAGTCCCACCAGTAATAAGATGAATTACTTCTCCGTCAACCCTTAAACTTTTAACAGACAAAACCGTAGAATCAGGAATTGTTGACGTCGTATCATTATAATATTTAACACCCTCAAATTCCCTTACAAATTCTAACCGATGCTCAATCCCATCAAAACCAGTAATAATCTCAGATACAACACTTAAATCCAAGTTTAAATAACTTGCAACAAAAAAGGCGATCATTTTAGAGATCAATAGCATAAGTCTTGATTCATTAAACCTACTCAACACATCATTATTTAAATATACTTTTCCGCCTTTAAAATAAAAAATATCATTTTCAAAGTTTAAAGGCATAGTTTCTGAGAATAAAACAATCTTTAAGTTAGATTTAAAGCTGGAAAAATAATTATAATAAGCTTGATCTTGAGCAATCAAAATGCCAGAATTCTGATTTACAAAAATCTTTGACTTATCTTCTATATAACTATCAAAATTTGGATAATAATTTTGATGATCACAATAAACATTTGTAATAATGCTAATTATAGGATATAAACTCTTAAGATCATGCAATTGCCAAGAAGAAAGCTCTAAAACAATAGGCGATATCCCGTCAAGCTTATCTAAAAAACTTAAAGGAGATACGCCAATATTACCCCCAAGCTTAGCATTCGGATATTTAGAAACCAAAACTTTATGCAAAAGAGATGCAAGTGTCGATTTGCCCTTAGTTCCTGTAATAGCAATTATTGGGTTTTGATTAAACATCAAAAACAAACTAATATCAGTTTCAATTCTCTTTGCAATCTTTAAATACTTATTTTCAAAGCTTACACCAGGATTTTTAATAACAATATCTGCGCTCTTAAAATCATCCTCATCATGATATCCCAAAACATATCGAATCCTATTTCCAAATTGTTGCAAGGACTTAATGCTTGGTGCTAATTCCAACTCATTCCTTAAATCTGTAATTACCAAATTACCACCATGCTTTAACAAAAACTTTGCAACAGCCAAACCTCCCCCATGAAGTCCCAAGCCCATAAGCAAAAAATTTTTACCCTTAATATCATTTAAACACACAGCACCAGTATTATAACAAAATAACTAACCTGTTTTAATAGATTTAATCCACTTAGTACTATAAAAATAAGGCAGAGAAATACCAAACTTAATTACATCTTCAAGAGTCGGAATAAAAACAATAAGTTCAAATGGAGTTTGAGTATAATTTGCTAAAAAATATGCAATAGGAATTGTATAAATAAAAGTTACCAAACCCTCCATAATTGCCCCAAAATTGGGAGCTGCACCTGCACGGAAAAACCCAAATAAATACTGAAATGCAAGTGATGTAAAAAAAGCTGAAATAGCATAATATCTAAGCATAACTCCCATAAGATCTGCATATTCCAATTTATAAAAAACATAGGGAGCTATAAATGACAAGGAAAAAATCATAAAAGAGGTTATAACAGCCAAAAAAAAGCCTATCTTACCCAAATATATTGCAACAGCCATTATCTCTCTCTTATCATTATTCATTTCATGCCCCATCACAATATTGACAGCAAAGCAAAAAGCATAAATTATATTAAATCCTATAAAATAGGTAGAAAAAGTTATACTATAAGCTGCATACTTAGCCGTATCAATTCTTGAAAAGATTGCTATTAAGCCAAAATATCCTAAACACCAAATAAAATCATTTAAGAAAATCGGAATAAAAACTTTAATCAACTCAGAAAATATCACAGGATTGACTTTTAAATTTTGAAGCTTAAGACAAAAATATGAATGTGTATTAAAAACAGTATAAAGCAGATAAAAAATAAGCTCAATTAAGCGAACCAAGGTAGTTGCAATAGCAGCACCAATGACTCCCATATTAAACACAAAAATAAATAAATAATTAAAAACCACATTCACAATAACTGCAATAATAGAAGTAACAATTTGAATTTTAGTTATTTTAACGACTTTTAATGAATTAGCAATAATTCCCTTAACAACCGCAAATAGAAAAGAATAAACAGCAATATTAAGATAAGATACTCCATAAGAAACAGATACCGGATCATCAGACAATAGTCCAAGAAAATAATATGAATAAAATAATGAAACTACTATAAATAAAAAGGAAAAAAATAGAAGAATTAAAATACTAATAAAAAACGTATTTTTAAAATTATCAATATCACCTTGAGCATATTGCCTTGTTGCCAATATATTGTAAGCTCCCATTACCGCAAAGGCAATAGTACTAAAAAGCTCAAACAATTTATTTGCAAGAGAAACTCCAACAACAGGATAATCACCAAGATAAGACACCATAATATTATCTGTAAATGCAACAATATTAAATAAAAAAAATTCAATAGCCGTTGGAATTGCAATATTTAAAATATCTCGATATACACTGCTTTTCTTGGATTTGCTTAATGAATACACAACCTGCTCCTAAACATAAAAACAGCAAATTTCCAAATTATCAAAAAAACGTACTATAGAAAAGTAGTGGGACTTCTTTTATGAAATAAAATTAAAATGGGCTTAAAATTCACTTTACTCATACAACATCCTAACTTAATTGTAACATATTTTAAAAATTAAGCCAGTCCTTCATAATAAACTTCCCTTACATAATTATCTTTAAAAAAATCTATTACAATAGATACATTTTTAAAGATCTCTTAAAATTGACAATAAAGACTAGTAACAATAATTAAATTTATAAAAAACCAAAAATCAAGCACATGGCAATGTATAAAAAAATAATTACTTCTACCATAATATACAAAACAAATACTATGAACTCTAATATCCCTAAAGACCAACAAATGTCTAAGCTTTAAAACACTTAAAAACAACAATACTTGCAAAAACAAAGACAATAGTTCTAATAAATTCAGGGAAATCCAAATTAATAAAGATAATAGAAATAATCTTAGATACTAAACAAAGAACAAACATTAGAAACAATCCTAAAATAGCTCCAATAACTGATAAACCCAAGGGCCCTATAATATGTTCCTTATCATTTATCATCAAATACTCAATAATAATACCAGTCGAAATTCTTATCCTATGGATTTATAACAAAAAATCAATCTTAAAGATTAGATGATCTTATATGTCACTTCAAAAAAATAATTCCAATGATTGAAAAAAAATTTGATCAAAACATATAAATTCATAAATTAACAATCAAGCAAATAAAAATTATGATGGTGTCAATCAACACCCCTGTAATTTGTAAAGATCATAAATAAACAATTATACAACTGCCCAAAATACTACCAATTGAAATAAAAAAGACTAAAAAGCTTTAGTAATGACTGATATCAATAGCTATCTTAAAATTGAATAATAATGATCAAATTTTTTTAGTATATCTTATTTAAATAATTGCCTTGATCAATTAAACTTAAATTAATATCAAAAAAAGCTTAAAAATTACTACCACAAACAAAACAAACTATAATATAATTGCATTTCCATGAGATCACTAAATATTTTTTCACTAATACTATTATTTAATAACTTAGCTTTACAAGAAAACCCAATATCAAAAGAAGACTTAAAAATCTTATTTACAATAATAAAGACTTTAGATAAATCTCATCAAAAACAAATAAAAGACAAACCTATTCAATTTATCAAAGATCTCAAACCACTACTTGAAGCAGAAAAAAATGATCTCTTAATCCTTGTAAATAAAAACATTCCAATTCCTAAAAAATACAGTCCAATTGACTTAGTTTATTTAGAAGATTTCAAAGAGTTAAAGCATATTGGAAAAAAAGGTTTAAGATTAAGAAAAATATTAATAGATGACTTAATTAATCTTGTAAAAGAAGGACAAAAGAATGACTTACATATAAAAATAGTATCAGCATACAGAACAAGACAATACCAAAAATTTTTATTCGAACATAATGTAAAAAACTATGGACTTAAGATAGCAAAAATACAATCAGCACTTCCTGATCATTCACAACACCAATTAGGAATAACCATAGATTTTATAAAAATAGATGATAATTTACTAAATACAAAAATGGGTAAATGGCTTTATGAAAACTCATTAAAACATGGATTCTCATTATCGTATCCAAAAAATCATGAAGACAAAACTGGTTATAAAGCAGAACCTTGGCATTACATGTATATTGGTAAGCAAGCATGCATTTTGCAAAAAAAATATTTCAACAATTTGCAGTATAAACTTCTCGAATTTTGGTATGAACACAAAAAAGAACTTTCAAAGTTAATTCAAAAATATACAAACTAATGTTAATTCTCTTTACCAAAAAAAAGATCTTAAATATGAGACTAAAAGACTATCGAGTAATTCAATATCTGATTTATCATATAAATTTTTATTAGAGAAAAACATATTAAGTTCTTCTCTAATCACACTTATGATTTTCCTATCTTCAACAAAATCAGCTATCTTAAGTTTTAAATAACCACTTTGTGCAAGACCAAATAGATTGCCAGGACCTCTTAATTTAAGATCCTCTTCTGCTATTTTAAATCCATCTATATTTTCTTTTATAGTCTTAAGTCTAAATTTTCCCGCGTTTGTTAAAGGTTCTTTATAAAGCAAAAATAAAAAAGACTTTAAACTACCTCTACCAACACGCCCTCTAATTTGATGCAAAGTAGAAAGTCCAAAACGCTCAGCATGCTCTACTACCATGCAAGTTGCATTTGGACAATCAATGCCAACTTCAATAACACTTGTTGCAACTAAAATATCTATCTTTTTCAAGTAAAAATCACGCATAATTTTTTCTTTAATATGAGATCCAAGTTTAGAATGGACCATTTCAACAGAATATTCAACAAAAATATTCTTAAGATTTAAACACATACTAGTAACATCTTTTAAATTAAACTTCTCCGATGACGATATTAAAGGATAAACAAAATAAACTTGATGCCCTTTTACAAGCTCATTCCTCAAAAAATCATATACCTTATCTTCATTGCCATGTTTTGCTAAATATGTAGTAACAGGCATTCGACCCTCAGGACCCTTTTTAATTAAAGATACCTCAAGATCACCAAAGAGAGTCAATGCTAAGCTTCTAGGAATAGGAGTAGCTGACATTAAAAGCATATCAATTTCTTCTCCCTTATTTTTAAGCTCCTCTCTTTGCTCAACACCAAATTTATGTTGTTCATCAACAATGACATAAGCTAATTTTTTAAATTTTGTTCCTTGAGAAAAAATGGAATGAGTTCCAATTATTAATCTATAAGCACCACTTTGAATTTTTTCCAAAACATCACTTCTATCCCTCTTCTTTAAACTACCAGTCAAAATAGCTATAGCAATATTAAAATCCTTTAACATATTCGCTAAATTATTATAATGTTGCTGTGCCAAAAGATCAGTAGGAGCCATTAACGCAACTTGATAGCCAGCTTCAATTAGAGGAAGGCTAGAAAGAAAAGCAACAAGAGTCTTTCCACTGCCAACGTCACCTTGCAATAATCTATTCATTGGCTTATTGCTTTGAAGATCATTAATTATTTCATTAAGTGCCAATTCTTGATCTTTTGTAAGTTTAAATGGCAGCTTCAAAATAATTTGATCAAGCAAATTCTTAGGCAAACACCTTTCTTGCCTTAATAAAACTAAAGAATTTCTCCCTCTTGAAAAAAACTGAAGCAAAAAAATTTCCCTATAAATTAAAGTTTTTCTTGCTCTCTTAAGCATTTCAAAGGAACTTGGAAAATGAATCTCATTTAAAGCTTCATGAAGACCTAACAATGAATACTTATCTATCAAAAATTTAGGAATATCTGATGTCCCAAACTTAAAGAAATAAAGAAGAGCTTCTTTTATATAAGAAGACATCTTTTTAGAAGTAATTCTTTCACCAAGAGAATAAACTGGCACAATTTTTTTAAATTTTTCAGGATTATAACTAAATACTTCACTATCAAAATTAGAACAGCTCCACATCTGAGTATAATCGTTGTAATTGAATTTAGAATAAATATAGAATTTTTGACCTATCTTAAAAACCCCTTCTAAAAATCCTCTATTAAAAAGCAAAATTTCAAATATCTCGTCATTTTCACTCTGAGCTATAAGTTTTAAATTTCTCTTAACAGTACTCCCAAAATTTCTATGTTCTAAAATAGTACAAACTGTCATAAGCTCACAATATCTTACCTCCAGCGGATCTGGAAAAGCTTTTATATTTTGACGATCTTCATATTTTTTAGGAAAAAATTCTATAAGTTCCTTGATATTTGTAACATGCAGGCTATTTAACTTATCAATTCCCTTCTTACCAAGACCACTTATACCTTGTAAATCATATTGAAATTCATGCAAAAACATGAAAATCCCTAAAAGGGTAAATAAAAACCTAGAATACTAATAGCCCATATAGCTTGCTCACAAATGATTATAAATGCCAATAACAATGCGCCTGCAACAATTAAATTAATAACATAAGACATATTTTTATCAGTAACTATACTTTTTATCTTAAAAGACAAGGGCATTAAAAATAAATCAACACTTCTCATAAAATCAGTATCATCAAATAGATGTAAAAACAAAAATACTAATCTCAAAACAAAGAAAAAAATAAGAGCAAAAAACACACTTCTCAATATCCCCCAAATCTCAATAATAAACAATATAACAAAGGTAGAGAGCTTATAATCACCATAAGATAACATTTTCTCAATTATTGTAAGAGTAATTAATGCTGCAATTGGTGAAAAATCATATATGCCAAGTCTAAAAAATCGGACCTTTCTAAAAATAGATAAAAATGGCTCTGTTGAATTATATATAAATCTAAAAAATGCACTAGTATTAATTCCTGAAGATACAAGCCAGCTAAGAAAAATTCTAATCAAAATTAAAATTCTATAAATGTTTAACAGTACAATTAAAGTCTCTATTATCACAATTAATCCTCCTAATCAAACCAAATATCCTCTACTATTTTATGAGATCTCAATGCATTAAGTTTAACCTCATCAGGCTTAAAATTTAAGGGAAAATCCATCTTAAGTTTTAAACTTTTATCAGCATTTTTCAAATAAAAATAAACATGTGAAAAACCAGTATTATCTTCAAGAGTAAAAATTTTATCCTTTAAGGAATAAAGAAGCTGAGGATCAGTTAATCCTTCATTAGAAAACTTAATATGAAGATTATTAAAAGAAATGTCTTCAATATTTAAAACTTTTTCAACCATTATTGCAAACTTATCTTTATTTAATGTAAGCTTACCTATCACACCAATAACATAACCAGCAAACAATAAATGCTTATATTTTTCATAACTTGCAGTAAAAACTACAATGTCCATAGCACCTTTAAAATCTTCAATTACTCCAAAGGCCATCTTAGCATTATTTTTCTTAGTATTAATAACTCTTATTGAAGTTAAACTACCAGCAAATTTAACAATAGTATTCTTCTTAACAGCAAGATCCTCTAAAATATTAAAGTTTGTAAAGCGTTCCAATTTGGTTTTATAAGGATCAAGAGGATGCCCAGATACATAAAAACCTAAAAGGTCCTTCTCAAATTTTAAAAGTTCAGAATAAGAATATTCCTCAAATATATGATAACTAAAACTTTGATGAACAGTATCTTGAGACTCAAGATAACCAAACAAACTATTCTGACCAAGTTTTTTATCATTCTTATCTTTGATTACAAAATCTATTAACTTATCAAGATTTTCAAAAAGTGTTTTTCTATTTTGACCAAGGCTGTCAAAAAGTCCAGACTTAATTGCAGCCTCCAAAAATTTTTTGTTAACAACTTTGTCATCTACTCTTCTAATAAAGTCTTCAAAGGATCTATATTTTCCATTTTTCTGTCTCTCATTAATTATAAGATCAACTATTAAACCTCCAATATTCTTAATACCATTAAGACCATAAGAAATATTAAAGCCCACTACACTAAACTCTTTAAAAGATTGATTTATATCAGGTTTTAAAATACTGATTCCCATCGATTTTGCTTCTTCAATATAATAAGATAACTTTTCCGTATTACTAATCTCATTCGTTAAATTGGCGGCCATAAAATTCTCAGGATAATTGGCCTTAAGATACGCTGTTTGATAAGCTATTAAAGAATACGCAGCTGCATGCGATTTATTAAATCCATAACCAGCAAAGGGCTTTAAAAGCTCAAATATATCATTTGCAAGCGCTTCACCATAACCTTTACTAATAGCACCTTTTATAAAGTCGACTTTCATTTTATTCATTTCGTCTTCTTTTTTCTTACCCATAGCACGTCTTAATATATCTGCTTTCCCAAGAGAAAAACCACCAATAATCCTTGCAACTTCCATCACCTGTTCTTGATAAACAATAACGCCATAAGTTGGCTTTAAAACTTCTTTTAAATCTGGATGAGGATATCTAATACGCTTAGTTCCTGTCTTAGCTGCAATAAATTGGGGTATAAATTGCATAGGACCTGGACGATAGAGTGCATTTAAAGCAATCAAATCTTCAATACTGTCAGGTTTTGCCTCCCTTAAAACTTGTTGCATACCTTCAGATTCAAATTGAAAAACAGAAGCACTACGTCCTTCAGAAAGCATCTTAAAAGTCTTAGCATCACTATCAGAAATATTAGAAATACTAAAATCAGGATTTGTACTTCTAATCAAATTTTCTGCATTCTTTATTAAAGTCAATGTCTTAAGACCAAGGAAATCCATTTTTACAAGACCACAATCTTCCAATAAGTCCATGGTATACTGTGTAGAAACCGTGTTTTGCTTATAATCCTTATAAAGTGGAACATAATCTGTCAAAGCAGTTCTAGCAATCACAATACCTGCCGCATGAGTTGAGACATGTCTATTCATGCCTTCAAGAACAAGAGCCGCTTCCATCAATTCATTATAAATAGGTCCCTTATTTAAATAAGCCTTTAAAGACTTATCCTTAAAAACTTCTTTTAAAGAAACCTTTGGACCATCGGGAATAAGCTTAGTCAGTTCATTAGATTCTGAAAAAGGAATATCTAAAACTCTACCCACATCTTTAAAGACAGCCTTGGGCTTTAAAGTCCCAAAAGTAATTATCTGTGCAACCTTATCCTCACCATATTTCTTTGTAACATACTTGATAACTTCATCTCTACCCTCAAAACAAAAATCAATGTCAAAATCAGGCATAGACACACGCTCAGGATTTAAAAATCTCTCAAAAAGCAAATTATATTTCAAAGGATCAATATCAGTAATTCTAAGAGCATATGCAACAATAGAACCAGCGCCAGAACCACGCCCAGGACCAACGGGAATACCGTTATCATGTGCAAATTTAATAAAATCCCAAACAATTAAAAAATACGCCTCAAATCCCATCTTAATGATTGTTGAGAGCTCATAAAAAGCACGCTCCTTAATACGATCAGTTAAATCCGAATACCTAAACTTTAAACCCTCAAGAGTTAAATGCTCTAAATATTGACCAAGAGTAATAAACTCACTAGGCGCCTGATATTCAGGGAAAATAGGACCTGGAAATTTAATTTCAAATTCATCACATTTCTCAGCAATTTTTAGAGTATTTGCTAAAGCCTCTGGCAAATCCTTAAAAAGTTCATACATTTCCTCTTGAGATTTAAGATAAAACTCATCTGTCTCCATTTTAAGTCTATTAGGATCGCTTCTCTTAGCACCCGTTCCAATGCAAACAATAATATCTTGAGCCATTGCATCTCCTTTATTCACATAGTGAGAATCATTAGATACAGTCAGTGGAACATTAAACTCTCTAGAATAAGCTATTAACTTCTCATTAACTATGTCTTGTTGTTTAATCCCATGACGTTGAAGTTCAAGATAAAAATCATCACCAAAAACACTCTTAAACCAAAGAATCTCATTCTTTGCTTCATCAAATCTACTTGCAAGAATTAACTGAGCAATAATCCCACCAATACATGCCGAAGTACAAATAAGCCCCTCAGAATATCTTTCAAGATCCTCCTTATCTATTCTTGGACGATAATAAAATCCCTCAAGATAAGAAACACTTGTTAGTTTCAATAAATTCTTATAGCCTAATTCATTCTTTGCAAGAAGAATCAAATGATAATAAGGTTTTCCAAAGGCATCATTTTTCTTTATATGCTTTGAAGTACTTGACATATAAGCTTCAATACCAATTATGGGTTTTATCCCTGCCCCTTTTGCTTCCCTATAAAATTTAATAGCACCAAAAAGATTACCATGATCTGTTAATGCAATATGAGACATATTGCATCTTTTTGCCTTTGCCACAATATCTGTAATCTTAGCAGCTCCATCTAAAAGAGAATAATCTGAATGTACATGCAAATGAACAAACTTAACTTTTAAATCCATACTTACACTTATCTTACCAAAATAAAGCTTGACTCTTAATAGATATCCCTTAACCTAAACCAAATATATTAAATAATAAACCTTTTAAGCACTAAATTAGTTAAAATTATATTAAGAAAACTAAAAAATTATAGAATTACGCAAAAACATTAATACCCTGATTTTCACATTCAACTACCATTTTTTTTACCGATTCAAGTTTGCTGATAACTTCATCCGACAAACCCTCAGCTTGTACAAACAAATTCTTTGCTTCTCTTAAACCGACATCACCAGAACCATCTTTGGCAATGCCTTTTATTATCTCAACAACAAGTTTATGAACATTTAAATAACACGAATAAACGTCTTCCCAAACTTCTCTAACCTCAGACACCTTTGGAGTAAATCCCTTATAAAACAATCCAAACCCATGTTTCATAGGATCAACTTGAATTGCCATGCTCTTTTGATTTTCAACAATTGATCTTACAATACTCATCCAAGACATCTGTTCTGAAATGCTAAATTCCAATTCTTTTAAAAATTCATCATTAGAATACATAAAAGCTTCACCATTAGACAAAGCATCACAATTCCGTGCTAAATAAGAAAAGTTAGCTTCAACATTTTCAAGTTCACCAATTAATGTTGAAAATTCATTTTGCTGCCCAACAAAATGTTTGAACAAATTTTCAAGAGAAGTAAGCTCTTCAACCAAGTTTGAAAAAAATTTATCAATATCCAATTGAAGTTCTTTAATATTTTTAGAAACTAAATCCTGAGAAACCTTTTCAATTTCCTTAACAGAAATCATACTCATAACACTTTTGGCCTGATCTGAGAGTCGCTTAATCTCATCAGCAACAACAGAAAACCCTTTTCCATACTCTTTTGCTCTTGCTGCTTCAAGCTTAGCATTAAGAGAAATCATATTGGTTGCACCTAGAAAACTATTGATAGTCTCTAAACTTCCTTGAACACTAACAATAACAGTGCTAACCCTTTTCAATTTTTCTTCATTACTTTTCTCAATATCTTCAAAAATAACATTAACTTGACTACGTGCATCATTTGCTCCCTCAAGAAGCGACCCAAAAAGCTTGTCCATATTCTCAAAACTAGCAAATAAATTGTTATATAAAAATTCAATACGAACCAACACATTACTAATAGAAGACTTAGCGTGATAAAATCCCTTTATCACTTCTTTAACAGGATTTAAATATTCACAAATATTTAAATCTTTATTATTTTCAATCTTGTTACAAGACTCATCCTTAGAAGAGTCAGACACATCGGATTTTTTCTTACCAAAAAATGAAAATTTATACATGAAAAAATTTTACCATAAAAAATAATTTTCTAACAATATCAAAATAACTGAATCTAATGACTCTCTAAAATGCAATAGAGTAATAAAAAACTCTTCAAAACGATATTTTAACAAGAACTTATAAAACTAAACTTAATATAAAATATCTAAATTAAATTCCAAATATCCCTAATAAAATTAAATATATTAAAATAACAATTTTTTACCTATCTTTTACTAATAAATATTTACCTTGTACTTTATTATACTCAAATAAAATATCTTCATAAGAGAAAAATTTCATAAAAATATTAATAAAATCCTCTAATTTCTCTTTAATCTCTGGCAAATAAAAATCATTATCAAGTTTAAAAATATCATCTGCATCTAATATCGTTAAGTTTTCATCTTGCTTTAAAATAGCTCTCTTAGGCTGCCAAAAAAGAACATTAACCTTACCACTTCGAATCAAAAACCTCTTAAGTTCATACTCAAGATCAATATGATCTGATTTTGCCTCAACAATACCAGTAACAACACATTTCTCATAATCTAACCTCTTAATAAGCACTGCATCTGTAAGCATGCCTTTTCCTGAAACGTCAAGAGGAAATTGTTCTTCAATTTCATATTGTTGGTTAAACGGAAGATTAGCTATTTTTCTTAAAAGATTAAGAAGTATATACTTTTTACTCATATGCCTATTATTTGGTCTAAGACAAGGTATTTTCATTCTATATTTAAGCTCATCAAAAAAATATTTAACCAATCTCTTCATCGCAATTGTCTTTTTAACATCACTCTCCTGCATCTTACCCCCTAACAAATATCTTCAAAAATGCATATACTAACTATATTAAATCTATTAAACACATTAAATAAATATATAAAACTTAATAATCAAAGACATGCTTTTATCAATCCTAAAAAAAGCTTAGAAGGGCTTTCTAATCTTGTAATAAGCTCAGGATGAAATTGACACGCCACAAAAAATTTATTCTTTGGTATCTCTATTATCTTGACTATTTGAAAATCTTCAGAAAATCCAGACATAACAAGCCCATGCTTACTGAATAAATCAAGATAATCATTATTAACTTCATATCTATGTCTAAATCTCTCAACTATTATCTCACTCCCATAAAGTTTAAAAGCAAGCGTATCCTTCTTTAAGAGCACAGGATAACCTCCAAGTCGCATTGTAGCACCTTTATCTTTAAGTTCCTTTTGCTCAGGCAATAAATGAATAACAGGACTTATAGAACTGCATGCAGGATCCCCTTCAGACAAAATTTCTTCAGTATCAGCATTAAGTATCCCACAAACATTACGCGCAAACTCAACTACTGCAAGTTGCATACCAAGACAAATACCAAGAAAAGGAATATCCTTCTCACGAGCATATTTAATCGCACGTATTTTACCTGCATATCCATTACCCCCAAATCCACCAGGTACTATTATACCATCTATACCCTTTAACATCCTTTCATCAAAATTAAGGCTATCAATTACAGTTACCTTAACTAAAATATCTAAATTAGCAGAAACATGAGTTAAAGACTCAAAGATTGAGGCATAAGAATCACCAAGCTCAGTATATTTACCACAAATAGCAATATTAATAATCTTCTGAGGAGAGATAAGATTTTTCTTTATTATACCTACTAATCGCTCAAGCCCATCCACCTTAGGCTTAACATTAATTTTTAATTTTGAACCCAAAATTTCGTGTAAGCCTTGTTTATAGAAAGATATGGGTATTTCATAAATAGTTGCAACATCAGTATTATCAATAATAGAAGAAGCATCAACATTACAAAACATCGCTATTTTTTGTCTTATCTGCTTTGTTAAGAGTTGAGAACTTCGCGCAATAATTAAATCTGGAAAAATCCCAGCTTCATTTAAAGTCTTTACACTTTGTTGAGTAGGCTTAGATTTTTGCTCATTTATCCCAGCAGGATTTGGAATATAAGTCAAGTGCACAAAAGCAATATTATCGTTCCCAATCACATATCTAATCTGTCTCATTGTTTCAATAAACAAAATATTTTCCATATCCCCTACAGTACCACCAATCTCAATTACTAAAAGTTCACTGCACTCTTCTTTGGCAATATTAAAAATTGTCTCCCTAATCTCATCAGTAACATGAGGAATAAGTTGCACAGTTCTCCCCAAATATTTACCATGTCTCTCATTCTCAAGAATATTTTTATATATTTTACCCATCGTAATGTTCCAATTAGACTTAGAATTTAGATTTAAAAATCTCTCATAATGACCAAAATCCATGTCAACTTCTCCACCATCTTCAAGAACAAAAACTTCTCCATGCTCAACAGGATTAATCGTCCCAGGATCAGTATTTAAATATCCATCACATTTAATTGGCGTGATCCTTAAATTATCCTTAAATAAACGCGCGATACTTGCAGATGTAACTCCTTTACCTATTCCCGAAATCACACCACCTGTTACTACTAAAATTTTTAAATTATTCATCATTAACATCCTCCCAAATATAAGTTCACACAACCAATAACAATGTGTATAAATTTATTAAATCAAAACCTTTGACACTACAATTTTTTAAAATAACATATCATTATAAAAAGATTTATAAATTTAAAAATAATATTCTACTTATCCTAATAAAAATAAATTATCTATAAAACACAATTATATATATAAACAAAAACTGCTTTTAAAGAATCATTTTAATAAAAAAATACTAACTATGAAAATCAACATTTAATTCATACAAATAAACAATAGCTATTAAATTTTAAGAATGAAATACATATACAAAAACAAATAACCCCTGCAAAAAATGCACAAATAAACTTAATGAAACATATCCCCCAACAACCAAAGTCATACACAAATTTAAACAAATAGCTATTAACAAAGAATATAACAAAATAAAAAAAGATAACCAATAATATAAAAGATAAACTCCCAATGAAAACAGCTTTTAAAACAGTATAATTCTTAAAAAAAATCCTAGATAACAAAAAAATTGGAAATACTACCAAATAAATAACACAAGTATCTTTAAAAAACAAAAGAAAACAATATAAAGAAAGCTCACTTATTTTTATTTCCCGTAAAAAGATTTCTATCTAATAATACAGTTAAACTCAAACTTGAATAACAACAAACACATAACAAGAAAGGAAAAATAAATAAAAATTCAACTAAAACGAACAAATATCTCTCCAAAGCAAAAACAGGCAAAGATAAATAAAACACAGATCTAAGTGAATCATGAATCGACTTATAATGATTAAACATATTATATATTGACACAATATACAATAAAACGAAAAAAAAATAATCTATTATTAGAATTAAAGCAAAAGTAAATTAAATCAGCAAACCAATAAACTTTTAAAAAGACATGAATTAAAGGAAAGATTAAAAAAATTGAAATAACAAAATACAAATATAATTTTTTATTATAGGCAAAATTAAATAGCAAAAAAAATCTTTTTAAATCAAACATTCTCTACATCCTTTCATTTATTGCTACTAATATATAAAAAGAAGAATTCAGGCTAAAAACTATAATCGCAAAACCCACGATCAAAATAAAGGAACTATTATTACCAATTCTAGTTAAATGAACTACAACATCTACTAAATCTTTAATATTATGACCTGTAACAAAAATTATTTTATTTTCGAAACCATTTATAATATCTATAAAAACATTCTTGAAACCAACATCAAGACTATTTGTTGATTCATCAAATATTAAAATAGCAACATCTATAGTAAAAGCACTAATGCTCTTTTTTATCTGGCCGTAAAAATAAGAATCGAACTTTAAACTAATATCTATTTCGAATCTTAATAAATACTCTCTAAAACCTTTTTCTCCTAAAATTTGGATAGAACTTATATAAAGACTTATAATAATCCCTTAAAGAAACATTGGACAAGTTAAAATCTCCAGGCAAAAAAACCAATTCACTAAATTCAAAGGATTCCACAGAAAAACTTTTAAAGAATAAAATAAAACCTCTCTTGTTAATGAACTTAAAAGCCCACTAACAAGCTCAAGTAAAGTGGTTTTTCTTACTTCATCATTAACAAGAATCAAATAAATCTATGACCTTAAACAACTTAAATTGAAGTTTGAATAAACTTTAGCTCTACGATAAAAAAATGAGACATCTATAAATTCTATCTTCAATCAAAATTCTCCTCTATGTTAATTCTAAAAAGAGCCTATAATAAATACAAGAATAAAATACTAATTTTTTAAAAAAGCCCTATAAATAAATATAGAAAAATTCACATAAAGGCTCGCACTAAAATTCCAAACTTTAAGCATAACTCTTGGCAAAATTTGAAGCTGACTAAACCTGGAGCCTTTAAGACTTGCATAATAATTTTGAAACTCCTTGGAATTTTTAACTTCATTAAGAACAGAAATAAGTTTAGCTTTATGAGCCTTATAAATAAGCCGATCCTTAATGTGCCAACTTATAATATAAATCTGTTTAAAAGAAACATAATAATAAAGTTGCAAATAAAACTTTTTATAATATTCAAAATATTTTTCAAAAACTCCTTCTTCTTTTAAAAAATTCTCTAAAGTCTTAAGGGATAAATTAAGCCTACTAATTACACTAATTGATGAACTGGCGCTTCCTACCCATTGGAAATTAGTATAAAAATAATTATTTACAAAAGAAACTTTATCTGCTTTCAAAAAGACATTAAGCATGAAGATTATATCTTCTAATATCACATTAGCTACTCTAATATTATTTTTTACAATTAAATCTCTCCGAATTAGCTTATCCCATAATGTACCCACAACAAAATTTTTTTTGCAAAAGCTAGCAAAAACAGTTAATAATAAATTCTTAAAAGCCTCTTCTCCAGTTATTGGAGTATTTGGAAAAGGAAGCGCGGATTTTCTTTTAACATTTCTTGCAAGAAAGTAAACATAAAATTGAGAACAAACAACATCTGAATTATCAGCTTTTGCCCTATTATATAACACCTCAAGCATAGTACTCTCAACAGAATCATCACTATCCCAATAAATTATATATTCTCCTTCAGACTCTTCAAGTCCATTATTTCTAGAAGCAGCTATTCCTAGATTTTTTTGATTAATAATTTTCACAAAATCATATTGATCAGCATATTTTTGCACTATCTTTAGACTATTATCGTAAGAACCATCATTCACAAATATGATTTCTTTGTCTCTTAATGTCTGATTAAGAGCACTTTTTATCATAACTTCAAGGGTACTATCAGAATTAAAAAAACAAATAATCACAGAGACCTTGTACTTATACATAAAACCCTCCACATAAATACCAACCTAACAAAAAGCATATATTAACAATTAAATATTCGTAACTATAAGACATAAGGAAATATTACACAGTATAGTTAATAAGCTTACATGATTTTAAATATATTTTCCAACAAATTAAATACAAATACTATATAATACAAAATACAAATTAAAGAAACAGATAACTTACTCAAAGAATAAGGGGTTCAAATGCTAAAAATAATTAGCCTTGGAGGCGGAATAATAAATCCTGATAAAATCAACATAGAATACATAAAAAATTTCAAAAATCTTATTTTCAAATGGATACAAGAAGATGATAGAAGAAAAATTATCTTAATTACAGGAGGAGGAAAAATAGCACGGGAATATCAAGATGCTTATAAACAAATTAATCCTAGGTTTAAAAACTATGAACTTGATGAAATTGGAATAATGGCAACCAAACTAAATGCCAAACTCATAAGCAAAACAATGCAACCACTCTGCATTGACAATATTGTAAGCAATCCAACTGAAGATTTCCATTTTAAAGGACAAATATTAGTTGCATCAGGATGGAAATCAGGATTTTCAACAGATTATATCACTATAAAATTTGCCGAAAAGTTTAAATCAGATGAAATAATTAATTTAACCAATGTAAATCAAATTTACAATAAAGATCCAAAAAAATTTGACGATGCAAAAGGATTCAAGCACATTACTTGGCATGAATTACAAGATATTGTTGGAAAAAACTGGGAACCTGGTTCAAATTTGCCGTTTGACCCAATAGCAACAAAACTAGCACTAAAGCTTGGTCTTAAGGCTTACGTATTAAATGGAAATGATCTTCAAAATTTAAAGAAAGTTTTTGATAAAAATGATGACTTTTTAGGAACTATTATAGTAAAATAAAACCCATTGCCGGTATGGCGGAATTGGTAGACGCGTCAGACTCAAAATCTGGTGAGGGCAACCTCATGTCGGTTCGACTCCGACTACCGGTATTCATTTACTCAAATCGAAAAAAATACTTATGCTAATAAAAAATCTTAAATAAACATCGCGTGCTAAAAACATTAATAAATATAGAATGAATTAAAATTATCGATATGAAATTTTTAAAGATGAAATTTTAAGTATTAAGTTTCTTAATAGCATCCTTATAAATTAAAACAAGCTTCTTAAGTTCAACCTCATCAATATATTCATCGGTTTTATGAGCTGTATTATCCGACCCTTTAAATAATGGCCCAAAAGCAACACAATTTTTTAAAGCTCTTGAATAAGTTGCACCGCCAATGGCAATAGGACGAACATCAATCTCACCTGTAAAATTTTTATAAACTTCAAGCAAAGATTGAATAAACTTTGAATCAGAATCGACATAAAGAGGCTCAAGAAAAGAAACTTCATGATAATTTAAAGAATATACATTTAAAGTTTGCTTTATCAAATCCACTAATTCTTCTCGTCTATAACTTACAGGATACCTCATATCAAAAGATAAGATTTGATTAGAAGTCTTAGATAACTTAACTTTTGTTAAGCAAAGAGTAAGCTGTCCAGACTTTGCATCCTCTAAGATTTTACCAAATAATTTCTCGCCATTAATAGTAAAACCAATTTTGTCTTCAAAAAAGTTAATAAAATCAGCTTTTACACCTAAAGACTTAATAATACTTAGTGCATAAGGAGCAACATTAATACCAAGTTCAGGTAATGAAGCATGAGCAGAAGTTCCATGAATTAAGACATTGTTATCAAAAAACTTATACCTAACCTTACCATCAAAACTATCAAGCAGAATTCTAAAATCATCTTTATTAAAATCTCCAAGCTGAAAAGAACATTCGCCAGGAATCACATTATATCCAGTACCAAGCTCAAAATTCATAAAAAATCTCTCATCACTAATAACATCAAATTGTAATAACCCTTTCTCAGCATTAACAATAGGAAAATCACCATCAGGTGTAAAAGCAAAATCAGGAATCTCTTCCCTAATCTTATAGTGTTCAATACAACGCCATGCCACCTCTTCATCTGTTCCAAAAATTACTCTAAATCTTTTCTTAAAAAAAATTTCCTCTAAAATTAATAATTTAAAGGCATAAAGAACGGCCATCAAAGGGCCCTTATCATCTAGAACACCTCTTGCATATACTTTACCATCTCTAAAACTAAGCTCAAAAGGATTTGAATGCCAATTAGACACATTCCCAGCGTCAACAATATCAATGTGGGTCAAAATACCTATAAGTTCATCACCCTGTCCTATATCAGAAAAACCATAATATCCATCCCGATCTCTATAAACTTTAAAACCAATATCTTTAGCTATTTCTAAAACCTTATCTAAACATAAATCAATCTGTTCTCCAAAAGGTCTATTTTTTGAAGCAGAAGCGTTAACGCTATTAAACTTTATTAATTCTCCTAAATGACAATAAAATTGCCTTTCTAACTTAAAATCCATAAAACTAAACCTTGGGATAATATTAAGATAAGGTAAAAATAAAGATTAAAATATTTTTGATATTGTTTGCATAAGAGTATCGGGATTGAAAGGTTTAACAAGCCAACCAGTAGCCCCTGCTTTACGTCCCTCATCAACTTTTGATTGTTCAGACTCAGTAGTTAAAACAAGTATTGGAACAAAACTTCCAAACTCCCTTATCTGTTTAATAACCCCTATTCCATCTAAATTAGGCATATTGATATCTGTAATAATTAGATCAAAATCTTTATCACTCTGTCCAACAGCTTCTTTAAACTTAGATACACCCTCTAGTCCATCCTGAGCTTCAGCCACCCCAAAACCATTCTGCTCTAAAATGTAAGCAACACTCTGCCTAATAGCTCTATTGTCATCTATAACCAAAATCCTCTTTTGCATGTAACGCTCCTAAACTCACATAAAAAGTATACAAAAGTTAGAATAAAATTACACTACCCTCATCAAATGAATGAACATCCTTTTCATCTTCGATAAGAGACAATAAATATTTCTTATGAACAAATAAAGTAAATCTATTAGCAATTCTACGAATAAATTCCTTATCTTCAATTTCAACACATTCAAGACCATTTTTCAATAACTCTAAATTAAGGGAAGCATTAATATCCTTTTCCATTGTAATTAAAGTCTTTTCAAGATTTACAAGCTCCTTTTTTAAGTTCTTAATATTATGAATATCTAACTTTGCCTCTTCAAATATCTCTAAGAAATCAACTGGAAATATTTCATAAGATAATATATGATCAAGAGTAATCTTTTTTATCTCAAAAATGTTATTTTTTATCTCCATAAATAATTTTTTAAACTTGTTAAAATAATTTTTTTCAAGGTAAAATCTATTATCACAATTTTTAACAACTTTTTCAAAGAAAAATATTATTTGAGATAAAAATTCTCGTCCTTTAGTAATATTGAAATCAATATCACTAATAATTTTTGACATCTCAGAAATATTACCTTCCATATCCTCAAGTTCAACTCTCTTTACAACCTCTATTTTAGAAGCTATATTGATATTTTGGAATCTAGAAGATATAGCAGAAATATTTGAAAACATTAATTCTAAAGACTTAACAAGTTTAATCTGTTCATAATAAAGATTTAAAAAATTAGAATTATTTTTTTCAACATCATCAATCCTTTTAAGCAAATTCGATAAAATAACGGAAAAAGATTCCACTGAGTTTGAAATATCAATATATGAAGAATTATCTGACTTTAAATCATTAATATCCTGAATAGAAGAAATAGAGGTATCAATAAATTCTTCAAAAACCATTAAATTTTCATCCAATTTAGTCATAACATCCTCAACTATCATCTTGGATGAACTTGTAAAAACAGATAAAACTTTTAACTTCTGAATTTCACTTGTATCTCTAAACTTAAAAACATCAACACTTGAATACATAATATTTAAATGATACAAAGATTGAGTGAGTCTATCTTGAAATTGCAGATAAGACATAGCATTCACGAACTTAAATTTAAACTCACTAAGTATACCTAATATATTGTCATAAAAGGCAATAACTTCTCCAATACCTCCTGAAAAATCATCTATATTTTTCATTAAATTATCTTTAAATTCTTCAAGAATCTTATTCTCAGCAGTATTATTTTCAAGTACCTGCTCCTTAGCACGATCGAGTCCAATTTTAATATCTCTGCCCCTATTAGTAAGCTGATCTGCTTGCTTAATCATAGATTGAGTCAAAGTTTTAATCTCATTTGTAATATAAGAAAAAGCACTTCCTGCTCTTCCAGCTCTCATAGCAACAGTCAATGTATTAATTGACATTATTTCCATATCAATAGAACTTTTTTTCATCTTTTCAATCACATCTTCAAGTATTTCTATATCCTTGACCTTATCCCTTATCACGCTAAACTGAGATTCCAGCATTTCAGTTGAAGAATTAAAATAAGATACAAAATCATTCAATACGCTTATTACTTTAGAGATAAAATTATTTAAAGAATAATCATTATCAATATCAAGATCGGAAATAAACCCAATATTAAAAGATAAATCTTTAATATCTTTAGAAAGTTTTTCTATTAATTTAGGAATTGATTTACTTAAATTGGCATAAACTTGTCTTGAACGACTATCAAAAGACTCAAGTTCAGTAAATAATGTATTAATATGAGGCTCAATATCCAAAAAATTACCATCATCTCCCATTAAGATCTCCTTAGAATATATTCCGATATTTCATTTAAAGGAAGAACTTTATCTACAGCACCTACTTTAATTGCCTCCATAGGCATACCAAATACCACAGACGTTGCCTGATCTTGTGCAATATTATATGCACCACTTCTCTTCATCTCAAGCATACAACATGCACCATCATCCCCCATACCTGTAAGCATTACTCCAATAGCATTTTCTCCAGCATACATAGCCGCAGAACGAAATAAAACATTAACAGAAGGCTTATGTCTACTAACTAAAGGACCATCTAACAAATTAACAAAATAATTCCCATTAGCATACTTCACAATTAAATGATAATTACCATTGGCAATTATTACAAGACCAGGTCTTAAAATATCTCCATCTTCAGCCTCTTTTACATCAACTGCAAGTTCATTATTCAAACTCTTCGCAAAAGAGGTTGTAAATCCTCCTGGCATATGTTGAACAATAACAATTGGAGGAGAGTCTCTCTTAAAAAATTTTAAAAAAACTCTTAAAGCCTCAGTACCACCGGTTGAAGAACCAACAAAAATAACCTTTCCGGTTTTATTTTTATTAATAACACCTTGATACTTAAGGACAACGTCTGGATCATTTTTTGGAGCAACATTAATAACATCTGCAACCTTATAACTCTTCGTTATACCAGCCACATTACTCTCAAATTTTTTGACCTCAGATTTAACAAACACATCAGGAGCTTTTATTCTTTTAGTCTCAAAAGAAGCAACAAATTTATTACAAGCCAGTTTTTTGATCTCAGACTTTATTAACTCCAAATAATTACTTCTAAATAAATTAACTGTAAGCTTAAAATTAAGCTTATTTATTATTAATTTAATCTTATCTCTCTTAGATTCAAGAAACCCATACTTTGGATAAATTTCATCTTCTGCTATAAAGATAACAGGAAGTGAAATATTATTAAGAACATTATTAAGAGCAGTTCCAAAATGAGACTTAGCCGTATTTTCATCAATAATAACCAAATCAGGAAATTTTTGCAAAAAAACATTAATAAGGTTTAAAGAATTAGAACCTGTACTTAATATCTCAACACTTGCATCCTTAGAAAAAGCCCTAACAAAAACCTGCCTTACAAGACCTTGAATGTCAATTATCAATATCTTCATTATTATTTTTAATATAAACCTACCTTATAAAAGACCAAAATATTTTATCTTAAAGTATACTACCTTATAAGCTTAGTTATTGTATCGATATCAATTACTAACGCTAAACTACCATCTCCAAGTATTGTAGCGCCAGAAACTCCTTCTACTTTAGAATAAATCTTACCCAAAGTCTTTATAACGGTCTGATGTTGTCCTAATACCTCATCTACCACAAGCCCCATTTTACCACTATTTGTATTGACAACAACAACATGTTCACTATCACTTTTCTCATCAGATAATTCAAAAAACTCGCGCAAACGTACAAAGCTAATCATGCTCCCTCTATAATTCATAACATTACTATTATTTTCAAATCCATATACTTTAGACATTAATTTATCAGCTTCAAGACAAGACTCCACACTGGAGAGCGGAACAATAAAGTGCTCATTTTTTACTTTAACAAGCCACCCCTCAATAATTGCCAAGGTCAAAGGGAATATCAACTTTATGCAAGTATATTTACCAAATTCACTCTCAAGAATCACACTTCCTCTAAGAGACTCTACTTGTTTTCTAACAACATCCATCCCAACACCACGCCCAGATACATTTGTAACAACATCAGCTGTTGAAAATCCTGGCTCAAAAATTAAATTATAAATCTCCACATCTGGTAAAGCTTTTGAAACAGCCTCAGATATTATATTTCTCTCTACAGCCCTCTTAATTATCTTGTCCTTATTAAGTCCTCTACCATCATCTTCAATCATAACAACCACAGAATTACCTGATTGATGAGCAGAAAGCTTAATAATACCCTGTGAAGGCTTCCCTACCTTTACTCTCTCTTCGACCGATTCAATCCCATGATCAATTGAATTTCTGATTAAATGCACCAAAGGTTCATTTAACTTTTCAATAATACTCTTATCTAAAACAGTATCCCCACCTTGTGAATAATAACGAATTGATTTGCCAAGCTGAGCAGATAAATCCTTAACTATTCTTTGAAATTTTACAAATAAAATTTCAATAGGAACTGTCCTAAGTCCTGTAGTATAATCTCTAAGCTCATTAATCAGCAAAGAAAATTCAGCTGAAATTGAATTTAAAACATTATTATTGTTATTCTCAGCTTCCTTTGCAAGCTTAGATTGAATAGTAACAAGCTCACCAACAAGATTTACTAAATGATCTAATTTTTTTGAATCAACCTTAATACTTGCAATATTTACTTTACTCTTAGCAGTATCATCATTAAAACTAATATTAGCCCCACCCTTAAAATTAGTCTTATTATGTATCTCTTTGGAATTTGATGAACTCTGATTTTCTTTAGAAAAGACTTCATCAACAACACCTTTATCTAAATGATCTATTAAGGAATCAAGCTCAAAAGCATCGGGTATGTCATAAGATAAATCAACTTCTTCAACAATAACTTTTGACTGACCATCTAAAAACATAAAAATATCTTCTAGGGAACTTTTACTCTCTTCTGTCTCCAGTTTAACTTCCCACTCAACATAAACATTATCAGGAGATATTAATTCTAAATCAGGGATATTTCTTACCCTAGCCTTAACTTGTCCATTGCCTAAATTTAATAATTTTCTTAAAAAATTGATTGGTTTATGCCCATGGAATAAAATTCCCCTTGAAGGAGAAAAAAGAATTCGATAAATTTTAGTCTCATTATTTAAAGCCTCATCCTCAAACCTATCTTGATGTGAAGATGAATTTAACATAGATTCTTGAGAACCTAAATCATTAGATAAACTTATCTGCTCTTCCTTAGCAATATGAATATCATCACTAGAACCAACACTAAGTTGAAAACCTTTCTTGATGGTATCTATTAAGACTTTTTCACGATTCTTATACGCACTCTCATCAATAGCCTCATCCCCTTCAATTAGTTCACGGATGAAATCAACTGCCATTAAAGTAGCATCAACAGTATCCTGATTAAACTTATCAAAACCTTCCTTTATAGGATCAAGAACCGTTTCTATTTCATGCACAAGAGAAGCTGTTAGATTAAAACCAAACATCCCAGCACTACCCTTTATTGTATGAAAATTTCTAAAAATAGCATTAATAACCTCTTGCCCCGATTCAACCTCAATATTAAGAAGTGCGTGCTCAATATCCGAAATATTCTCTATAGATTCTTCTTTAAAAGAATCTTTAAATTTATCGATCATATCACTACTATTCATAAATTGCCCTTAAATACATAAAATTAAAATTCAATTAAACTAAGGCCTAAATCCAAGTGATCAATATCTTCAATATCATTTAAAAATCCACCATATATCAATGAACTTAAAACCTCATCAGATGGATATTCTATCTTTATAAATAAGTTCTTATCTTTAGCATATTTGTTAGAAGCATATAAAATTTGTATAAAAGTAACATCTATTTTCTCTACATTTGAAAGATTAATGACCAATGTTTCTTTTTTTCTCATATCTCTTAGAATACTTAAAAGATCTTCTTTAACCTTGAAAATGTTGTTTACTACAAGTTCTCCTTCTGGATTATAAATCATAACACATAAAACTCCTATTGCTCACAATCAGGATCATCTATTGTAGTATTCTTAAAACTAGAGAGTTCTTTAATATCAAACAGATTTTCTACATTAAGAATAATAATAAATTTGTCATCAAATTTACCAATGCCAGATATAAATCTAGCATTAAATCCCGTACCAATCCTTGGAGCATCATCAATATCAGAAGAACTGAGCTCAAGAACCTCATTAACATGATCTACTAAAATGCCAATATTTAATTCATCACCTTCATATATCAAAGTCAATATGATAATATTTGAAATATTATCATCCTTTTTCTTGATCCCATCGTCACTAACTTTACGCTCTTTCATACCAAATTGCTTTCTAATATCAATTATTGGAACTATTTTTCCTCTATTATTTATTATCCCTGCCATATAATCAGGAGTTCTAGGTATTTTTGAAATTTTAGTATACTCTAACACTTCAACAACATATTTAATTTCAATAGCATAAAGCTCATCCAAACTGAACAAAAGATACTGGTTTAATGTATCCTGTAAATCGGTCTCTAATTCCATAACTGCCTCTTAATATATTATTAATAGTAAATATAAACAAAACATCCAACAATATTTTATGTAAATTGAACATATCTCACATAATGTCATACATCAATTATAAATCAAAAATTTTAATACTAAAAAAATATAAAGCAATGTTCAAATATCATAACATAATACAAAATGAAATTTGAGATAATTGTCTTGCCTAACAAGATCAAAAGATAAATATTTAAAACTTAAGTTATTATAAATAATAATACCTATTAACTTAAATAATTAACACAAATAATATTACAAACTAGTATTTAAAACAATACAAGCAAAAATATAATCAAATTTACATAAAATATAGACGCTCACTATAGGCACAAAATTGGACAAACAACAAATGCTAAGAAACACTACCTCTATTATCAACCTATTGCATTATGCAAATCCAAAATTAAATTTTTATATTACATTCAATAATTAAACTATATAATACTATATAAATAAAGGAAAGAAGCTTATGAAAAAAAAGAGAATGTTTGTTTTAATTTTTATACTATTATCAATATCTGCTTTTGCAAATTCAACATCACCTGCAAGAAACAAATTCGGCATGGGCATCTTACTGCCACTTCCAATTGCATTAGAATTCAATATCGAAAACTTTGATATAGACTTGGGTGTCTACAATGGAACAAATAACTTATTTAAGGATTGGCAAACTTTATTCCTTGCAATAGATTATATCTTCTACACACACACTTTTGCAAAGATAAATAATATTCTAGACTTTGCTGTTGGAGGCGGAGGCTATGGAACAATATGGTTCTCAAGATGGGGTAACGGTCAAACAAATAGTGGACCAATGAGCTTGGGAGCAAGATTATCAATGATTTTAAACCTTGCAATAGCTAGAAAAAAATTTGACATATTTTTAAAAGTAGCACCTGGTCTTGGGTTAAATATTTGGAGTAGCGGAGCTGGATTTAGATGGGAAATATTTGCTGGACTTGGTATGAGACTTTGGTTTACATAAGTATAAGTGCCAACCATACCACAAGAGAAGTATTCAATGCTTCTCTTTATAAATCGATTAAAACTAGCAAAACAAAATTTGCACATATCCACAAGATATCAAAGTGACTTATCTACTTCAAAAAACTGATATTATCCCAAAACTATGCAAGACAAAATGGCATGCATAGTGAAAGTCATTAACAAGAAATTACATTACACACCCTAAAAACAAGTCAATATTATAAAAATAATTGATATTACTATAATATGATGTAAAAAAGCCTCAAAAACATAAAAATTTAAATTACTAAAATATTAAACATAAATTATATTTACAACATATCGATGATAGTACTTCACTTTAAAAGCAATCAAGTATATACTTAAACACGAGAGGATTTATCAATAAATGAAAAAAATAATCTTAACCTTATTACTAATAAATTATTTTAATATTTGGGCAAAAGATTTACCCACCAATAAAAGCTATTTCGGCATTGGAATTCTAGGACCATTGTCAAACTCATTACAATTAGTATTAGGCAAAAACATCGAAATGGAAATTGGAATTTACAATGGATTAAGAAATCTATTTACAAATTTTAATACATTGTTTGCTTCTCTAGAGTTTATCGCACTATCATCAAATTCGCTAGAAAAACCTAGCATAATAAATGCTTCACTGGGAGTTGGAATTTATGGATTATGGTGGATATCCAAATGGCAAAATACCCAAGAAGCGTATAATTCAACAAATATAGGACTTAGAATATCTCTCACTCTAAATGTACCAATTATCACAAATAATTTTGACATATTTTTAAAAACAGGACCTGGTATCAACATTTGGGGAATCGGAAGTGACGATCCACAACAAAAATGGGAAGTATTTGCGGGATTTGGCATGAGACTTTGGCTTGCTTAAAAATAAATAGCATTATAAACATTCCAAATTTTAAAGAACACTGAAATTAGCCAGATTTTTCTTATAAAATTTATTAATCATCAAAAATAAAATATAATAATAAAAATATTAACTACTGGAGATTTAATGCAACAATTAGTGCTAAGAGTAATACTAATACTAAGTATATGGATTAGTGCATTTAGCAAAAGTTCATACTTAGATAGAAAAATAGGATTTGGGGGAAGTATTGGAAATCCGATATTGAATTACATTATGTCATTCCCATTAATTGATCTTGAAATAGGCTATGGGGGAACTAATGGTATTAATTTGTCTGGGAACACACTCAAATCCAAACAATATGACTTTAATATACTCGTACTCTCAGCTTTAGATCTAATATTTACAACACCCTTAATGGAAAATTTATCTATAGGCACAGGAATTGGGGGCAATATACACATATCATCTCACAAATCAAACTTAATAAATATGGAGATAGGATTTGGACTTAGAATCCCAATAGCTATTTTGTATGATTTAACAAAACAAGTGGAAATAGGAATTAAAATAGCACCTTCAATAGAATTTGTATCAAATGTAAAATCCACTGCATATCACTACTTCTATGCAGGAGTTAAAACAAATATAATGGGTGGAATATTCGTGAAATACTATGTTTAAACACTCAACTTAAATTATTCCCAAATATTATGAAAAAATTCACCTCTTTTTGAATCAATTCTCTCAAAACTATGTGCACCAAAAAAATCTCTTTGAGCCTGAATTAAGTTGGCTGGCAAATAACTAGTAGAATAAGAATCTAGAAAAGAAAGACTTGCATAAAATGCTGGCAAAGGTATCCCAATCTCACTTGCCTTTGATACTATGCGCCTTAAAGACTTATGATGATTTTTTATTATATCCAAAAAGTAATCATCAAAAAGCAAATTAATAAGATG
The DNA here is from genome assembly GCF_023035295.1 of Borrelia coriaceae. Classification (NCBI taxonomy): domain Bacteria; kingdom Pseudomonadati; phylum Spirochaetota; class Spirochaetia; order Spirochaetales; family Borreliaceae; genus Borrelia; species Borrelia coriaceae. The sequence goes on along the minus strand of NZ_CP075076.1, from coordinate 581,823 downwards.
TGGATTTTTATCATAGGCTAATTTAATCTTAGCTAAAAAAACACTTTTAATTATACAGCCCTCTCTCCAAATCAAAGCAATTTTTCCCAAATTCAAATCCCAAGCATAATTAACAGACGCACTCTTAAGCATCATAAAACCCTGAGTATAAGCTAGTATTTTAGCAACCAAAAGGGCATAATAAAGATCTAAAATCCAATCACTCAGATCAAATTTAACAGCATCCATGTCCATTCTTAAAATGTCACTAGCAATTACACGCTCATGCTTTAATCCTGACAAAAATCTTGCAAATAAAGATTCAAAAATCAAATTTGCTGGCACATTTAACTGTAAAGCCTCAATTGCAACCCACTTTCCAGTACCTTTTTGATTTGCAACATCTAAAATCTTATCAAGCAAATATTCATTATTTTCTTTATATTTTAAAATTTTAGATGTTATCTCTATTAAATAACTAGAAAGATCACTTTCTCCCCATTTGTCAAATACTTCAGAAATTTTTAAATTATCTAAATTAAAAGCTCTCTTCATAAAAAAATATGCTTCAACAATAAGTTGCATATCCGCATACTCAATTCCATTGTGAATCATCTTTACATAATGCCCAGCTCCATTCTCACCAATATAAGCAGAACAAATATCTCCCTCATTTGTCTTGGCAGCTATCTTATTCAAAATAGGTTCAATTAATCCATAAACCTTTTTGCTTCCACCATACATCAAAGAAGGTCCAAATCTCGCACCCTTCTCACCACCTGAAATTCCAAGTCCAACAAAATAGATATCCTTAGAAGATAATTTTTGCTCTCTTCTTATCGTATCCTTATAATGAGAATTTCCACCATCAATAACAATATCGAATTTCTCAACTAAAGGTAAAATTTCTTCAATTACTTCATCCACAGCTGAGCTTAATATCATTAAAATAATTTTTCTAGGTTTCTTTAAGCTTCCAATAAAAGTCTCAATATCTTTAAACCCACTAATTTTCTTATGCGTATTGTTTACAAGGAAAGCCTCTGTCCTATCATTATCTCTATTATAAACAGAAACATTTAAACCACTATCAGCAATATTTAATGCTAAATTACTGCCCATAATTCCTAATCCATAAATACCGACATCCATTGTATTATCCTCTATCCTAATTTTTTATTATAGACAAATTTGATTTATTCATTATTTTTAGATTATGTTATATTATAAAAAAAGTAAAGATTAAAGCGAATGCAAGATAGGAGAATTCTATGAAAAAACAATTTGATACAGAAGTTAATGATTTACTTTATTTAATCATACATTCTCTTTATTCTCATAAAGAAATATTTTTACGAGAATTAATATCAAATGCTTCTGATGCCATTGACAAACTTAAATTTTTAAACCTAACAAACGAAAAATTTAAGGATATCAAACTAGATCCAAAAATAGAAATAAGCTTTGATGAGAAAGTGATTAAAATAAAAGACAATGGAATTGGAATGAACAAAGAAGACCTGATTAATCATCTTGGTACAATTGCAAAATCAGGGACTAAAGAATTTATAAACAACTTAAAAAAAGATGAAAAGAATGCTGCAAGCTTAATTGGACAATTTGGAGTTGGATTTTATAGTGCTTTTATTGTATCAGACAAAGTTGAACTTATAACGAAAAAAGCTTTAGAAGATGTTGCCTATGTCTGGTCTAGTGACGGCAAAACAGGCTATGAAATAGACAAAGCAAAAAAAGATGAACATGGAACTGAAATAACCCTTTACCTTAATGAAGAAGGAATTGAATACACTAACAAATGGAAAATCCAAGAGATTATCAAAAAATATTCAAATCACATAAGTTACCCTATCTTCATTAAATATAAAGAACCCCTAATAAAGGATGGCAAGCAAGAAGGATTTGAGGAAAAAGAAGAAAAACTGAATGACACAACAGCAATTTGGATAAAAAATAAAAATGAAATAACAGATGAAGAATACAATGAATTTTATAAAAATTTAACCTTTGATTATGAGAACCCATTAATTCATATACATACAAAAGCCGAGGGAAGTATCGAGTATACAAACCTTTTCTACATCCCAAGCAAAGCTCCCTATGATCTCTATTATCCAAATACTAAACCTGGTGTAAAATTATTCATAAATAGAATCTTCATAACAGATTCTTCAGACAGTTTACTTCCAAATTATTTAAGATTCATAAAAGGAATCATAGATTGCCAAGATTTACCACTAAATGTAAGTAGAGAAATTTTACAGCAAAACAAAATATTGGCCAAAATAAAGGCATCTTCTGTAAAGAAAATCCTCAGTGAACTTGAAAAGTTAAGTACAGCCGATCATTCCAAGTTCAATGAATTTTCCAAAGAATTTGGAAGATGTTTAAAAGAAGGAGTTTATTCTGACTTTGATAATAGAAACAAGCTCATATCCTTAATTAGATTTAAATCCTCTCACGTAGATGGACTTGTATCCTTAAAAGAATACAAAGAAAGAATGCCTGAAGGACAAAAAAGCATATACTATATAACCGGAGGAAAAGAAAATATACTAAAAATCAATCCAATAGTAAATGCTTACAAGGAAAGAGGATATGAAACTCTTATCATGGATGATGAACTTGATGAAGCTATTTTAAACTTCATTACAGAATATGATGGGATAAAGTTAAAAGCAATAAACAAAAATGAAACAAGTGATGAACTAAAAGATGAAAATTTCAAGCACATGGAAGAAGAATTCAAAGACATCTTGCTAAAAGTAAAAGAAATACTTAAAAATGATGTCAAAGATGTATTACTATCAGCAACCCTAACACAAGAACCATCAGCAATAATAATTGACAGTGCTGATCCTACTTATCAAATGCAAAGAATTATGATATCAATGGGACAAGAAATTAAAGAAATCAAGCCTATTCTTGAACTCAATCCAAACAATAAAATAATTCAAAATTTAAAAAATCTAGATGATGTAAATTTGGAAAAAATAAGTATTATTCTTCTTGAAGAAGCAATGATAACTTCAGGCCTACAAAGTAAAAATCCAAGTCAATTTATAAACATCATAAATGAAATGTTAGAAAAAAACATATAATTAGAGTAAGTTCGCAGCTTATGTTGCGAACTTACTTCTTAACTCTAAGAATCAAATCTTTGCCTGCCTCAACAGGTTTAGTTTGAGATATCTTAGCTTTAACATCTTCAGTTAAAGTAGTAGTAGAAGATAAAACATACTCAGAACCATCATCAAACTTTCCAAACACATAATCAATACTTGAAACTTCATCAGAATTTGCAATAACAACAGGTGTAACTACTGATTCTGCATGGGACTTTAAATATTCAAGATCAAGTCTAATAATAACATCCCCCTGTTTTACGCTCATGCCCTCCTCAGCAACCCTTGTAAATCCCTTACCATTCAAATTAAGAGTATTAATACCAAAATGCACAAAAATTTCCACACCTTCTTTAGTTTCAAGACTAAAGGCATGGTTAGTTTTGAAAATTTTGCCAATATTTCCATCACAAGGCGCAACCAACTCACTCCCAGTAGGCATAATTGCAACTCCATCACCAACTATTTTCTCAGCAAAAGCTTCATCTGGCACCTTATCAATTGAAATAACCTTTCCACTAACAGGTGCTATCAAATCCAAAGTAGCGGACTTCTTAAAAAATCCCAAAAACCCCATAAACTAATCTCCTATATATTTATCTAAAAATTCTAAAGTCTCTGACTCTGATTTACTATTTAAAACTTTAATTGCTAATTCACTTAAGTCAGATATTGTATATTTGCTTAACAAATACTTAATTCGAAGTGAGGCACTAGGCACCATACTCAAAGATCTAAATCCAAGCCCAATCAAAATCAAAGCCCCAGCCTCATCTCCCCCAAGCTCACCACAAACAGAAACATCAATTCCAGAACCATTACCAGCATCAAGAACATTCTTAATAAGTCTTAACACAGCAGGATTATATTTATCATATAAATTTGATATTTTATGATTACCCCGATCTACAGCCAAAGTATATTGGGTTAAATCGTTAGTACCAATACTAAAGAAATCCAATTTGCTAGCAAATTCAGAAGCCATTAAAGCTGCTGAAGGGACTTCTATCATGCATCCAATTTCCAAATTTTCATCAAAAGGTAAATTTCTAGACTTCAAATTTGTCTTAGCTTTATCTACAAAATAATTAATTATGTCAATTTCTTCATACCTAGTAAGCATAGGAACCATGATTCTTATCTTCCCATAATGACTAGCCCTAAAAATTGCATTAAATTGACTTTGTATTAAATCCTCATGATCCATATACATTCTAAGAGCACGATACCCTAGGAAAGGATTATCTTCTTTTGGAAAATTAAAATATGGAATCTCCTTATCTCCTCCAATATCAAGAGTACGAATAGTAACAACACCTTTTTTCTCTATAGAGTTTACAACTTTTTTATAAGCTTCAAACTGTTCATCCTCTGTGGGTGGCTTTAAAGACTCCATATATAAAAACTCTGTCCTAAAAAGACCTATACTATCAATCCCATACTTATTAACATATACAATATCCGTAGTAGTTCCAATATTAGCCTTAAGAGATATTTGAATACCATCTTTCGTCTTGGCATCCTGATTTCTTAATGCAAAAAGCTCTCTCTCATGCTCATGATACTCTAATATCTTATGCTCATATTTATTTAGCTCATTAGACGAAGGATTACTAATAACTATTGAAGACAATCCATCAATTATTAATTGCTCACCTTCTTTAATTTTAGCAATATCTAAAGATGTCATAACAAGCGCAGGAAGTCCCATTGTCCTTGCTAAAATAGCAGCATGAGAAGTCTCACCACCAACTGTAGTAATAAATCCCTTAACATAACTTAAATCAACCTGCATTGTATCAGACGGTGTCAATTCTTCAGTAATTAAAACAACATCTTTTTTAATCTCAGAAAGATCAGTAACTTGATCTAAAATATTTGAAATAAGCCTATTCCTAATATCTTTAAAATCAGAAGCTCTCTCCTTTAAATAAGCATCTGTATATTCTTCTACACTTTCAATCAATTCTTTAAAAGATAGATAAACAGCATAAGCAGCACCATAATTTTCATTCTTAATAAAGCCCATAACAGACTCAGAAAGTTCGTTATCCTCAATAACTAATATCTGCCCTTCAAAAATACCTTCCTTATCAGAACCAAATTGGGATACAGCTTTCTTTGTAAGCTCTTTAAGTGCAGATATAGATTTTGACTTAGCATCATTAAATTTTTTTATCTCACCATCAATTTGTGAAGCAGTAATTTTTGATTTATCAATTAACTTATCAAAATCCTTCTTAATAAAAATCGCCTCTCCTATACCTATCCCTTTAGATATTCTTTTCCCCGATAAAGTCATATCAACCTTCCACACCTATTCTTTAAAAGATTCAATGAGCTCAACAAGTTCATTAACAGCCTTCTCCTCATCATCACCCTCAGCACACACCACAAGCTTCTTTCCAGAAGATAATTCCAGAGTTTGTAAGCGAAATAAACTTTTGCCACTCACAGATTTCCCATCAGCCTCAATTGTTATATCACTAACATACTCCTTAGCTTTTTTGACAAACGTTGATGCCGGTCTAACATGCAAACCATTAATGGCTTTAATTGTAGCCTCTTTTTTTACCATAAGCTTAAGCCCCTTATTTGAATAATTATTTTTTGATTAACTTATTAACAAATATATTATAATGCATAAAAACAAATTGATAAATTAATTCTATTGCTTTTATATTAAAACCATGCCTAAAAACCAGCAATTATTTAATAATACTAACTTTTATAATACTATAAATTACACAATACATTGAAATAAAAGTTTTTAATAAGTCTTAAACTCATCTCCCCTAAACTAAAGTTTTTAACATCACAGATATTCTTATCTAGCACCCTAATAGAATCTTCAATTTCAACTAAAGATAAAGGCAAAGATTTATTAAGAAGTAAAACTTGAAAATCTCTTAAAGTAATAACTTTGTCATTATAAAATATCTTCATCAAAAAATCACTTATAATATTTCTCCTAACATTTAAAAGAACGCAAATAAAAATAATGTTTGTCTCTTCTAAGATATTAAATGAAAAAGTATCAACAAATATCCTACTGCAAAAACTTTTATTCCACAAATTTGTAATTGGAAATTTTAATTTACTTAAAAATAAAATATGTCGACTTTCTATATAATCATCTCTGTTAATACTGTAAGCATTACAAGTATAAGTTCTCTTATTTAAAATATTCTTAAACTCAAGCTGAGCATCGAGACTTAACAACAAAGGATATAAGTCAAACACTGTGTTCTTATAATAAAATCCATTAGCAATATTAATACTATTTAGATATATCCTATCATTTAGTCTTGAAATAAATTCATAAAACAACCTTGGGATATTTTTCTCTCCAAATTGTAATATCGTATCATAAGTCACACAGGGTCCCATTTCCAAAAAATTACTCTTAAGAGAAACCTTATTGAATCTTTCAAAATTATTAATTATAAAAAAATTGTCAGAATCTTCCTTGTTCTTGTTCATAAAAATTTCAGCATTTTTATGAAAATCAATCTCATTATAAATTATATAATTGTTTGCATCCTCATTAAACAAACTAACAAGCGCATTAAAATTTTCTGGATAATATACCTTAACACCACTCATTTTCTCTCTAACTCTTCCAATTGCAAATAAAGCTCTAAGAACGTATTAACATCAAGACAATGACATTTTAATGTATTATAATATCCTAAAATATCAGTCCTAATTATAACTTTACGTTTTAAAAGATAGTAAAATAATAATACATTAGATGAAAAACAATTTGTACAAAAACCAAAGTCATTTTCTAACAAAACCTTAATTAAAGTTTCATAAAAGGTTGTATTTTTTAAACCTTCAACAGTAATGATATTACGCCCATTTAACATAAAGGCTGGAACTAACGATGAATATATAGGTTTTAAATCTAAGAGCACCAACGAAAACTTTTTGTTCATGTTTTCAATAAAATTTTGCTCACCCGAATAAAAAATATCTATCAAAAGGTCTCTAGTACTTAAAGAGAGATCAATACTTTTTGAAAGACGCTCTTCATTCAAATTAAAGCTAATTAGTATCAATACGTACGCTCCAACTATTTAGAATCTCCTTAACATCAATAGGGGTTTTACATATATTGAGGTCAAAAGCCTGAATTAAAGCTGTCTTAATTGCAGAAACAGAGACAATAAACAATATTCTAAAGGAAAAAACAAATTCTCCATCTTCAATAAACTCAAGTTCTACAGAATTAACAATATCATAAGTAATATTCCCAAGAATATAGTCAACTGCTAAGCTAAAAATTGAAAATACACGTTTATTATTTATCCTAAGTTTATCAAACTTACCATTTTCAACAAAAAAATTCACATTACTAAATGTAACATCAAAAGAATTTATTTCTATATCAATCTCAAGAGAACAAGCAACATTAAATTTCTTATCTATATCAACAACAAAGTCTTGACCAATTACAACAGGATATTCTCCATTAAAATCTTCACCAAGCATCATTAAAAGACCATCCTTAATAGCTAAAACTTCTCTTTCAATAACATAAGATTCTTTAACTAACGTACTATGCAATTCAACATTATCTCTAAAGGCATCACTAACAATAAAATTGACATTATCATAAGATAAGCTAAAAGTCCTAGCCAAACTATTCCTTAAATAGTTTTTTAAATTAACATCTATTAATTTATAAGGAACAAATATGTCTAATTTATCCTTATGCAAACTCATAGAAACAGTTTGATTGCGGCTTAAGGAAACAAAATCCAGATTAGGGTCTAAATTTAAAAAGGCAAATCCTACACCCTTTCTTCTCACGTCAAAAACATTATATTTATTATTTAAGCTTATAGAAGATGACTTGCGCATAATAAAATTTTTCAAATCTATTTCCTTAAAAAGCCTTAAAAAAACATTACATTCACTCTTAACATAGCTTAGTAAATAACTAAGAGGTTCAATTGACAAATTAACTGCAAGATTATAAAAGTTTGAATAAACAACATTATAAATGGCCATCTCAAATAAAAAATGATTGTCGAAAAAAAATATAGCATTACTTTTAGCCGATATAAAATTAATATGTATATACACATCAAAAAACAAATTACTAAAAACATTCCTGAGATAGTCAAAATAAAACTTATACAAAAAGTTTAATGGCCTGTTGATTTCAATTTCTAAAATAATCTTATCAATTCTATTTGCTTCTGATAAGTAATTAGCAACTGAAAACTTTAAGCTTAAAGACTCTGCCATTAAAAAATGTCTTTTATAATAAATAATATTAACCTTGCGACCAAGCTTTTTAGCAATTATTATTCCTTGTAAGACAGCATTAAAACACACTGGAAATAAAAAATTAACACAATCATTATTAATAGGATTGATAATGATCCTATCTTTAGCAATGCAAAAATTATCACTAATAATTTGCTTTATAAATGGAATATTATCAAGATCCGCATCGATGATTAAACTATCATCTTTAAAGTAAACTCTAACTAAAAGAACATCACTGGAATAATTTAAATAGCTTGAAAACTCATAATAAGACTTATAACTTTTACACTCCCCTAATTCTTTAAATCTCGAATCAAAATAAACATCACTTTGCTCAATGGCTTTTAATTCAAAAACAATGCTTGATTCTGCTTCCAACAAAAAGTCTAAGTTATCAGAATATAAAACTAAAGGAATTTGTCCTTCAAAATCTATTTTATTATCAAAAAGCTTTAAATTAAATTCATTAGAATCAACAATATCACTGAACTTTAAGGTAATATCATCTTTATAACTTATATTAAAAATTCTGTCTTTATACTTATCTGAAAGCTTAAAACTTTCAATGATAGAATTTTTGATATTACAACAAACTGGCAAAGCCCAAACTTCATCTATATCTTCTTGATTCATAAACAATTAAGTAAAATTAAGCAGTCAAAATTCATAAATTTATCTTGCTAGCTTATATTTGTATCATTATGGCACAATACAAATAAAATTACTATTACAAATAAAAAATATGATGAACAACTAAATCCTCTAAACCAATAATACTTAAAAGATCAAAGTATAGGGATTTTCAATAATGAAATTATTCTCATAATTATTATGAATTTTATTTTGATAAATTCCAAAAAGTATGCTAATATCAAAATTAAAATGGGTATCAAATAATATCAAGTAGGTATATGTATGGATAAAGGTAAAAAGATACTTTCAATGCTCTTTAAAACTTTTATGTTCCTCTTATATACATCGCTTTTTGGAGAGCCAAAAAAAAATACAAACGATTATATAATAAATTACTCAAATGTTTATATTCCCAGAGAAGATTTAAACGAAGATTTTAACAATGAAGAAGGAATAATTTACCATAAAAAAAATGAAATTTTAAAAGCAAACAACTCAAATGCATCAAACAAAAACACAAATAAACTTAAATTCAAAATTCCTAAACAATCTCCAATATCAGATAACAAACAAGTAAAAAATACAATCTTAACAAACGAAGAATTACAATATCTAAAAAGTTTAAACACAAAAAATTTTGATTCAGAACAAGAAAATATAGATGACTGGTTCATAAAAAATATAAATAACTTAAAGCTTAGAATTGAAAACTATGAGAGAAAAATAGAAAACCTAGAAAACCTTTTAAGTCAATCCAATATAAACTCAATGCAAAAAAGAAATGAAGAATATGAAATATTAACAAAAAGTCTAAAAGAAGTAATTGAAAAGATTAAAATTTTAATTAATACAAAAGAAAATTTATTTAATCACATTTGGCAAACAAAAAACAATAATTATAAAGCATATGAAGAAAACCCAAACGAATATATATCAAATGAAGAGTACAATTATCCATCTGAAGAGAACACATATGATATGCATTCCCAAGAACAAGAATATTTTAATTTACCAGACCAAATACTAAGTGAGCTTGATGATAAAATCAATAATAACAAAGACGCTCTTAACAATAATTCTCATAGATTAAGTGAGCTTAATAATAAAATTAATAATAACAAAGACGCTCTTAACAATAATTCTCATAGATTAAGTGAGCTTGATGATAAAATTAATAATAACAAAGACGCTCTTAACAATAATTCTCATAGATTAAGTGAGCTTGATGATAAAATTAATAATAACAAAGACGATCTTAACAATAATTCTCATAGATTAAGTGAGCTTGATGATAAAATCAATAATAACAAAGACGCTCTTAACAATAATTCTCATAGATTAAGTGAGCTTGATGATAAAATTAATAATAACAAAGACGCTCTTAACAATAACTCTCATAGATTAAGTGAGCTTAATAATAAAATTAATAATAACAAAGACGCTCTTAACAATAATTCTCATAGATTAAGTGAGCTTGATGATAAAATTAATAATAACAAAGACGATCTTAACAATAATTCTCATAGATTAAGTGAGCTTGATGATAAAATTAATAATAACAAAGACGATCTTAACAATAATTCTCATAGATTAAGTGAGCTTGATGATAAAATCAATAATAACAAAGACGCTCTTAACAATAATTCTCATAGATTAAGTGAGCTTGATGATAAAATTAATAATAACAAAGACGCTCTTAACAATAACTCTCATAGATTAAGTGAGCTTGATGATAAAATCAATAATAACAAAGACGCTCTTAACAATAACTCTCATAGATTAAGTGAGCTTGATGATAAAATTAATAATAACAAAGACGCTCTTAACAATAACTCTCATAGATTAAGTGAGCTTGATGATAAAATTAATAATAACAAAGACGCTCTTAACAATAACTCTCATAGATTAAGTGAGCTTGATGATAAAATTAATAATAACAAAGACGATCTTAACAATAACTCTCATAGATTAAGTGAGCTTGATGATAAAATCAATAATAATAAAGACACTCTTAACAATAATTCTCATAAATTAAGTGAGCTTGATGATAAAATCAATAATAATAAAGACGCTCTTAACAATAACTCTCATAGATTAAGTGAGCTTGATGATAAAATTAATAATAACAAAGACACCTTACTAGCATTTCAAAAAGAATTAACAGATTTAAAGAATGATCATGACACTAGCTTAAAAAATATCGCAAACAACTTATCTTCAATAGAGGAAGTAATAAATGGCCTAAAAGAAAAGATTGAAAAAAATGAAGAAGTATACAAAAAGAATCAAGATATAATTCAACAAAAGCAAGACAAAATAAATAATATATTAGATAAAAAACTAACAGATAATGAAAATACTATTTTAAAAATTAAAGAAGAATTTGACAAATATAAAAACCTCTTAGCAGGTCAAAACAAAGAATCACAATACACACAAAAGAAATTTTATCCTAACAATGGAAAAAAAATGCATAACAATCCTCTAATAAAACCCGCTGAATTCAAAATATATCCAGATACACATTCAAACAACTACAATTTTAAAGATCAAAGTAGTGAATTTGATTTTAAAAAATCTAACGGATATTATATTGAAATAGAACCAACAAAAAACTTATATAGAGCAAAAGCAATTTACAAATCAATACCAAAATATAATGTTAAAACTCATTTCATCAACCCATCATTAAAACATAAAGAAAAATTTTTCAGAAACCTAATAAAGGTGGAAAACACAAATGAGATAGGTACTCTATATAAAAATTTAGCCTCAGAATTTAAAAAAATAAGAATAATAAAATAAACTTAATCACCTAAATCCAAAAAACCTTTAATATCAACAATACTAAGTATTTTGATGCCCAAATCATTGGCTTTTTCAACTTTTGAGCCAGGATTTGCTCCAACAAGCAAAAAATCTAAATGTTTAGTAACTGCCCCTCTGTAAATAGCACCTTTATTAGTAATTTTTTCAATAAGAACATTTCTAGAATATTTTTCAAAAGAACCTGTAATACAAAATTTTTTGCCAAATAAAAAGGAATCATCTACAGTATAATCAATATTATCTTCCTTCATCTTAAACCCTAATTTTTTAAAAAAATTGAATTTATCAAGAACAGTTTTATCATTAAATGCTTCAACAATAATTAAAGCTATCTTTTCACCTATTCCTTTAATCTTTAAAAGTTTGTCAAAAGCAGCCTCTTTATCTTTGCAGAGGTTGCTAATTATGTCAAACGAGTTTAAATTGTTATTAATTAGCACTAATATTGTATTCATTCCAAGCTCCCTAATTCCCATACTAATAAACAATTTTCTAAACGGTTTACTCTTACTATCTTCTATTGAACGCTTTAAATTATTTATCCTTTTAAGATCAAAACCCCGTAGGTTAATAAGCCTATCAAAATTAAAAGTATAAAGATCGAGCTCTGAAAATATAAACTTCTTTTCAAAAAGAAACTCTATTGTTTTCCCCGAAAGCCCTACAATATTCATGCATCTTTTACTACAAAAATATTTGATCTGCTCAATTATTCGGCAAGGGCAATGTTCATTGAAACAAAAAAGATGTGCACCTTCTTTAACTAAAATCATCTTACATGAAGGACAATTAATAGGAATTTTAAAACTACCAAACGAAAGTTTTTCTACCACCAACTCAACAGCAGGAATTACATCCCCACGTCTTGAAATTGAAATCACATCCCCAATATTCAAACCAATAGAGTCTATATAATCTTGATTATGCAAACTCGCATTAGTAATAAAAGACCCAGCAACCAACACTTTTTCTACGTGTGCAACAGGAGTAATTTTGCCACTACGACCAACTTGAACAACTATGTCAACCACTTTGCTAATACCCGTACAAGATTCAAATTTATAAGCTATTGACCACTTCGGATGGTGGGAAGTATATCCTAAAATTTCCCTTAAAACAAAACTATCGGCCTTTAGCACAACGCCATCAATTTCATATTCCAAAAGAGCCCTTTGCGCCTCTATCTCTTTAAGATGATTAATAATATCGTCTTCCAAATTTTTACCATCAAAAAATTTACAAAAAGGATTAAGCTTAAATCCAAATTGCTTAAGTTGCTTAAAAGCATCACGACTACTATTCAAATTCAAACTAGAATATAGAACATCATAAACAAAAATATCTAAAGGGAAATTAGCAACCTCTCGACTATTTATTCTCCTCAGTATACCTGAAGCTAAATTTCTAGAACTAAGATAAGGATTTTCTAATGTATGATTTATTTTCACAAAATTTTTCTTAGTAATATAAATCTCACCTCTCAAAATTAACTCAACTTTTTCATCAATACATAAAGGCACACTTTTAATCGTTCTTACATTGCCAGTAACATCATTGCCAACTTTTCCATCTCCCCTGGTCAAAGCTCTCTGAAGTATCCCATCTTTATAATAAAGAACAATTGAACATCCATCAATTTTTGGTTCAACTGAGATGCCGGTATGATATCCTAAAGTAGAACTCTCTGCCACAATTCTTTCAATCCATAACAATAATCCCTTAATATCATAAGCCTTATCCAAGCTCAATATAGGAACAGAATGTTCAACTTCTTCAAAATCATTTAAAAGATCACTACCAAATTTAAGAGTCGGAGAATCCAAAGTTTTATATTCAGGATACTTAGTTTCTAAATCTTGAAGCCTTAAAAGGGCTTTATCATAAATTAAATCACTCACACTGGGCGAAGAATCAACATAGTACTCTTTATCCCATCTTTTGATACTATCTCTTAAAGATAAAATTTCATCTTCTATACTTTTAATCATAAATGCGAAATCAATCCTACCCAAAAGTTCACAATATATTCTAACAAAATAATTCAAATAAAAATATAAATTTTTTAGGGATAAGTTCTTGAGTAATAAACTCATTCATCTTAAAATTTAAAGTAAAAGACAGAGTAAGTAATGATATATGATTATACATGATGTCTTAATGATGTTTAAATGATTTTTAATAAGTTATCATGTTAAAATTAAGTAAGGAGCGAAATTTGGAAGAAAATAGAAAGGCCTTGATAGTTGATGATTCTATTTTTATGAGAAAAAATTTAATCAAGATATTGAAAAAATTGGGATTTAACGAATTTTATGAAGCAGAAGATGGAATCCAAGCCGTTAAAGAATTTGAAAAACATGCAAAAATTGACCTAATAACTCTTGACATAACAATGATAGGAATGGATGGCATCACCGCCCTTGAGAAAATAAATGAAGTCAACAAAAACCTTGCACGAAAAATAAATGTATTAATGGTTACAGCACTGGGAAAACACGATCTCATTGCAAAAGCTTTAGAACTTGGAGCAAAAGGGTATATTACAAAACCTTTCAGTGAAGAACAAATAGCAGAACAAATAAAAAGATTACATTAGGAGAAAATCCTTGATAAAAAAAGAAGACATTTATAAAAACATACAAGTCAATACATCCAGTCCTATATCAATATTAGTAATGCTTTACGAGAAAGCAATACAAGATTTAGAAATTGCCAAAGAATTTTATAAGAGTCAAGATCCAATAAGTACAGTCAAAGCCGATGAAAAAGTTTACCATGCACAAGATATCATTATTGAATTAATGTCTACACTAAATTTTGAAGATGGTGGAGACATTTCAAAGAACTTATTCTCAATATATTCTTTTTTAAACAAAGCCCTAGAAAACGTCACATTAGCAAAAAACAGAGATAATATTCAAGAAGTTTTAAAACATCTTAAAAATCTGCACACAGCTTGGAAAGCTTTACTTAAAAAAGATAATAATCTTACTAACAAAAGACTAGGAATCAACATTGTCAACTAATAAAATATTAAAAACATACTTAAAAGATCTAATACTTGAACTTAAAAAGCTAAAAGCTATTCTAGAATTTGAAAATAAAGAAATCAATAAAGGAATGCTAAATATATTAAACACCACAAATCCTGCAAAGGACTTAATCTTAAATTCAATTAACAATTATTATGTAACCATAAATTCATGGCTAGAAGGAGAACAGAAGATACAAGAAGAAATTAAAAAATTAATAAATGATACTCGCATATTAAACGAACAAGTATGCATTCAATATAACAATATATGTAAAACTTTAAAAGGACTATTGGATAAAAAATCAACAATACCAAAGGTACAATTCTCTAAAAGTTTCTTTAATTACAACAATCCAATTTTAATAGATGTAAAGATATGAGAGAAATTTACCTAATCGATGCTTTAAATATAATATTTAGAAGCTATCATGTAATGAAAAACAATCCTTTAACCAACAATAAAGGAGAAAATGTTAATGCATTTATCGGTTTTTTTAAAACTCTTTTTTTTATAATAAAAGAGAAAAATCCAAAAAATCTAATTGTCACTTTTGATTCAGAGACAGAAACATTCAGAAAACAAAAATATCCAAGTTACAAAGCAACAAGAGAGGCCCCTCCGGATAATTTAATCCCACAAATTCATTGGATAAAAGAAGGTCTAATAAAAGCAAATATTCCAATATTTGAAATACAAGGATACGAAGCTGATGATCTGATAGCAAGCTTTTCAAAACAAGCAGAAAGCAATAATTATTTAACTTATATCATTTCTCCTGACAAAGATTTATTGCAGCTGATGTCAGATCAAACCAAAATACTTAAAATAGAAAACAGTAACTTTGTGGAAATGGATAATAATTACGTGATGAAAAAATTTGGAGTAAATAAATCTCAAATTAAAGATTATTTATCCATTGTTGGAGACAAATCAGATAATATACCAGGTATCAAAGGCATTGGAGAAAAAGGAGCTGTCAAGCTACTAAGGGAATTTCAAACATTAAATGGAATATACGAAAATTTAGATTCTATCAATAATAAATATAAAGAAATTTTACTAAAAGAAAAAGAAAATGCTTTTTTAAGTTACGAACTTGTAAGTCTTGTAGAAGATCTAGAACTACCAACACTTGAAAAATTTAAACTAGAAAACTTAAAAGAAGATTTACTTACATTATTTGAAGAATACTCTGCAACTACGCTAATTAAATCTTATAAGGCTATATTGGAAAAAGGCTCCATTACAAATCAAACCCAAAAATCAATCTTTGAAATAAATACAACAAACATAACTCACACATACACAAGGATTTCACAAACACAACCACATTCAAATGCTCTTAAAACAATACAAGAAGAAAATATTAAATATGCAACAATATTACAAAAAGAACAACTTGACTCATTAATAGACAAACTAAAACAAGCAAGTTATGTAGCAATAGATACAGAAACGACTTCTCTTAATGTCTACGAAGCGCAAATAATCGGAATTTCAGTTTCATTTAAAGAATTTGAAAGTTACTATATTCCCATCAAAACTAAAGACAAAAGCTTTATTGAAAAAGAATACATAACACAAAAATTTAATGAATTTTTTCAAACAAAACCCAAATTAATTGGTCAAAACTATAAATTTGATTATAAAATACTTAAAAAACATGGATTTAATGCAATTCCTCCCTACTTTGATACAATGATAGCAGCATATATAGTCGACCCAAATACAAAAATATCTCTTGACTTTTTAGCAGAAAAATATTTAATGCATAAAAATATCAAATATGAAGAAATAACTACACAAAATGATACCCTGCAAGATATACCACTTAAGATAGTCTCTGATTACGCTGCTGAGGATGCTGATATTACTTTTAGGTTATTTAAAGTATTTACAAAAAAACTCAAACAAGACAATCTTGCAAATCTAATGACAGACATAGAAATGCCATTTAGCAATGTCATTACAGAAATGGAAGAAAATGGAATTTACCTTGATAAAGACTACCTAAAACAATATAGTCAAGAACTTGATAAAGAATTAAAATCAATTGAAAATGAAATAACAAAAAGCATAGGAATCAAATTTAATCTAAATTCAACCAAACAATTACATGCAATCTTATTTGAAAAACTTAATCTCGTACTACCCCCAAATGTCAAGCAAGATTCAACAGATATTAAAACACTAGAAACAATAAAAGATCAACATGAATCTATAACAAAACTTATACAATATAGACAACTAGCAAAGTTAAAAAATACATACACAGACAATTTAATAGAATTTGTCAATGAAAAAACAAATAAAATACATACAAACTTTATACAAACAAGAACAGCAACAGGACGAATTTCAAGTACTGCACCTAACTTACAAAGTATACCAATTAAAGATGAAAAAGGACGTAAAATAAGAGCAGCATTTAAACCCGAAAAAGGCAATGTTTTTATCTCTGCTGACTACTCTCAAATTGAACTTGTAATATTAGCTCACCTCTCAGAAGACGAATCACTAATTGAGGCATTCAAAAATAAAAAAGACATTCACACAAAAACAGCATCTCAACTTTTTAAAGTAGATGAGAGCAAAGTAACATCTTCTATGAGAAGAATAGCAAAATCAATTAATTTTGGAATAATTTATAGAATGTCAGCCTTTAGGCTTTCAAAAGAACTATCTATTAAAAAAAACGAAGCAGAAAAATTCATCAATTCATACTTTAACCTCTATTCAAAAATAAAAAATTTCATACAAAACCAAATAAATTTTGTTAGAAAAAATGGATACAGTGAAACTCTTCTTAAAAGAAGGCGATATATAAAAGAGATTAATAGCCAAAATTACTCGGAACGCTCAGCAGCTGAACGAATCGCAATAAATAGTACAATCCAAGGAAGTGCATCTGATATAATGAAAATCGCCATGATCAAAGTATATAATGAATTCAAAAATAAAAACTTCAAGTCCAAAATACTATTGCAAGTACATGATGAAATGCTAATCGAATCACCCGAGCACGAATGTGAAGAAGCAAACAAAATAATCAAAGAAATGATGGAAAATGCTTATCCTTTAAAGATTCCTTTGAAAGTAAATATTGAGACTGGAAAATCATGGGGAGAGTTTCATCTATAATTGGCATCACTGGTAGAATATCAACTGGCAAAGATACCGTTTCAAAAATCATTAGCAATGAATATGGTTTTCATGAAATAAATGTAGATAAAATTGGACACACAATCTTAAAAACAAAACAAGATACAATAGTGAAGATATTTGGCAAAAGAATATTAAATAATCAAAATGAAATAGAAAGAATAAAACTCCGCAATATTGTATTTAATGACAAAACAGAACTAAAAAAACTAGAGACAATAACACATCCCCTGATATATAAAGAAGTAAAACAAATAATATTAAAGAAAAAATTTGATAAAATTATAATTAATGCCGCGCTACTTTTTAAATTAAATCTCGCAAAGTTTTGCAAATATATATTCATAACAAAAGCCAATGATAACATCATAAAAAAACGACTAAGATCAAACCGTAACTTTGATGAGAACTTAATTCTCAATATCCTTAAGTGGCAAGAAAATATTTTTTTTAAAAAAAGTGTCCTAAATTCAAAAATAATAAATATAATTAACAATGGAAGCTATGAGTATCTAGAAAAAAAGATTAGAACAAAGATGAAAGAGGTAACATAGATGAAAGATTTTAACGAAAATAATAATAACAAAGGATTTTTAGTAGCATTAGCTTCAATTGTAACCGTTTGCACAATGATATTTCTTGGGATAATTATTTTTTTCCCAAACAAAAACTTAGCTTCTGACATTGCAAGTAAAAATATTATTTTGCAAGAAACAAAAGATGAAAAAGTGATAGAAAACGAAAATCATGAAGAAACTTTAGCAATAACTGACAAGCCAAATGAGATCATAATCGACCTAACCCAAGATAAAAGTTTCAACGATAACATCAATCAAAATAACAAAAAACAACCACAAATCATAAATCAACAAAAATCTACAACAATACATAAAAAAGAAAAGACATCTCATAAAATACAAACCATTGCACAGAAAAAACTTAATACCCCAAAAGAACAAAACTATAATAAATCTGAAAACAAATATGATCCTCGAAAAGAATACTACATACAATTTGCATCACTCTCAGACCCAATCTCCGCTGATAACAATATTCAAGAATTAATGAAATACAAAATAAATGCAAAAATCTATTCAGCAACAATAAATAATAAAGACACCTACAGAGTCAGATCTGGACCTTACAAAACCATATCAGAAGCAAAACTTGAACTTAAAAAAATATCAGGCTCAAATGAATTCAAGGATGCTTATATATTAACTATTAACAAATAAATTAAAATTAGAAACATATTTGTGATATTTCTCTAAATAAAGATCATGCATTCTAGCACTAAAAGATATAACCTGTTTCAATTTAACAAGCCTCTTAAATGCCTTTTCCAAACTGTCAAATTCCCCTACACAATAAAAAGCCAAGATTGCATTACCTATAATTTCAGCATGTTTAAATTCAAAAACCTTCAAATCTCTACCAATAATATTGGCCTTTAGTTTATTTAAAAACAAATTATCAGAATTAGAACCACTTACAAAAATATCTAAGACATCCCTTTTAAGAGATTGAATCTTAAGTATTTTATTGTAAAATGAAAAATAAGCAGCTTCAAGAACTGCAAATCCTATTTGTAAAGGATTATCTAATTTGCCAAAAATACCTTTACTCAAATTATCTCTTACTTGCAAATCTATTAGAATATGATCAGAAAAAAGCTCTTTTTTGTTTAGATAAAAATAAACATTACCTAAATCATATACTTTAGCAATCTCTTCAATAAATTCTTCAAACGACTTTTCCTTGCCAAAGGCTCTATCCTTAAGTAATTGCAACAAATATCCAGAAGGAAATACTCTTCCAACAATAAATAAATTATCTAAAAAATAAGGATATACCAAAGAAAAATCTGACAAATAAGTATCTGAAACGAAATTAAAACCCTCACTTGTACCTGTTCTATTCGATACAATTCCTGAAAAGAATGCACCACTTCCAATAAGCACACTTAAATAATCCATTCCAGCATTAACTACCTTTATCCCAATATCAATACCAAATTCAATACTAGCACCACTAGTAACCTGACCAACAACCTCTCCCATTCGTAAAAAAGGAGGAAACTTATTTGGATCAAGATTATACTCTCTTATTTCAATATCATTCCAAATAAAAGGGATATAAGATAAGCTTGGATAACTTGTAACCAGGTTACCTGTAAGCAAATAAATAAAATATTCAAAACAAGACACAAAATATCTAATTTTACCATAAATTCCTCTCTCAAGCGTGCTAAGCACAAGGGGTAAAAAAGATGATTTTCCTTTAAAATTACTAACCACCTTAGAAGAATTCCAATGTAAAACTTCCAAAGGAACCAAATTTGAATCAAGAGCTATTAGACATGGTGAGAGCCCACTAATAGAAATACAATCTATTTTTTTATACCTAAAATTAGAAATTACTTTCTTTAAAGAAAAAAACCATATTTTATAATCAAAATTCTCAAAATCAACATTAAAATAATTAAAATAACCTACATCAAAACTCTCTAAAATCCCATGATGAGAATTAATCAAAGCAGATTTTAAAGTACTAGTACCAATATCAATACTGAGTACATTCATAAAACTAACTCTTAGAAATTAAATTTTGAATATCATGACTTCTATCAAGAATTTTTTGCAAACTAATTCTATTATAAATTGCAAAAATTGCACCTGCAAAAAGATGAGCAACATTAGCCTCATAATACCAAGGTTTACTTATAAGTTTATCATCATGATAGACAGCATTTGTTCCAATGATTTTATAAAAATAACCTTCCTCATAAGCTTTATCAAAATATTTAATTGCATCCCCATTAAAAAATGGAAGACTTACTGCACATATAATCTTTTTAGCACCCATACTCTTTAGCAGTTTCACAGCCTTAATAAAGGTTCCACCAGTAGCCAAAATATCATCACTCATAAAAACATTCTTACCCTCAACATCCCCTAAAAGCTTAGTAACAGAAATATTAGAATCATTAACATTATGCGTCACCTTTGAATAATCTCTCTCCTTATAAAGCAAAGCTAAGGGTCTTTTAAGATTGGATGCAAAAAACTTATTCCTATTAACAGCTCCTGTATCAGGCGAAACAACTACTAAATTTGAATCCCTAATATCTATTAACTCCGCCAAAGCATCAAAAATTTCATAAGATGCATTTAAATTTTCAAAATAAGTCTTTCTAAAAACATTTTCAATCGCTTTTGAATGAATGTCCAGTGTTAAAATATGTTTAACTCTTAATTCCTCCAAAAATCTCCCAAAAAGGCTTGCTGTTAAACCTTCTCTTGAATGTTTTTTATCTTGCCTTGAATAAGGATAAGACGGAACAATAACACTCACAGAATTAGCCTTAGCCTGCATGCATGCATCTATTGTAGTCATCAAATTCATTAAATGATCATTAATTGTCATTAATACTTTTTCATTATTATTCACATTAACTGGATAAGTATTAGAAACATCTTGCACGATAAAAATATCTTTATCTCTTATGGTCCTTAAAATTTCTGCTTTAAACTCACCATTAGCAAACTTAACAAAGTTCACAGGAATATCCATAGTCTCATCAAATTTTAAATTAGAAAACCCAAGCACTTCTAACAAAGGCAACAGGCTTCCTTCAAGCTTCAAAATATCTTCTTTTAAAGAATTAGAAGTTTGTGAAATTTTTTCAATAATTTGACGTTCAGTATCTACAAATATTTTCTTAAGGTCCTCCATTATTTTATCTGCAAATACCCTCCCACCAGGACAGGCAATAATTCCTATTGATTTCTTAATAAGCACACTCAATTTTAAACTCCCTACTTCTTTACAGAAACCTTTTATTTCATTGTAACTCAACACAAATAAATTCACACAAAGATTAAAAGATAACACTCAAGTTCAAACAATAATCCTTACCATAAGCAAATTAAAAACTAGATAATGCAATAATCTTAAAAACGCAAAAATTTACTTGTCCTCTACACACTTAAACAACTCCAAATTCAAAACCTATACCAAGTTTAAAATCTGAAAATTTATTATTTTGAATATTCCAACAATAACATCCCTCAAGTGCCAAAAAAGCAAATGTTGCTCTTGCACCAAGATCCCAACCCCAAATACCATATTCAGCTAAGACAGAATCCTTAACAGCTGTAGCTATATTAGCTCTAGGCCCAGTAAATAATGCAACAGCACCAATAAAAAAATCTAACCTCGTATAAAATCTAGATTCAATAGCCAAGATGAATGACAGGATATCATTCAATCGTCCCTTACGATTAACAGATCTAAAAATATTAAAATCAAGCCCAAATTCAAAACCAAGTGAAACAAAATCATCAAATTTTGCTCCCATCTGAGCATCTCCCCCATAAGTCAAACCGGTCTTAGCAATAGTAATCATATCTGCAAAATCCTTAACAATTTTTTCTCTCTCCAAATCAGACACACCACTCTCAAGTCTTTCACCAATATCTAAAGCCGTATTATAAAAATTTGAAATAGTACTAACCGGAAAATCCAGGCCAAAACCCAAATTAAGCTCAAAAGTTACATCCGCGAAAACATTGCTTACAAGCAATACAAAAAAACTTACAAATAAAATCTTTATTCGCATAACACTTAAGTCCCCCAAAATGTTTAAATAAATTTACACATTAAGATCGTGGAACAAAAAAATACTAAAATTTGTACAAAATAATCTTCAACCTTAACCCTCTAAAACAGATGAAACTATCTCACTTGCATTAGAAGGAACAGAATATTTTAATTCCTTATATTTTAAGATATACTTCTTAGCACTTTCCATGTCCTTCTTTAAATAATAAATATAAAAAATATTAAATAATGCTTCTTGATTAGCAGGGGCTAATTCTAAAGTTCTTAAATAAAATTTCAACGCCTCTTCTAAATTATCCTTTCTAAAATATAAATAAGCTTTTAAATTAATTAATAAAATATTGTCTGGATCATTTTTCAATAAAGACTCAAGCTTTGACTCAGCATCATCATATTTCTTCAAATTGATATAAGCCAAAACAAAATTATAAGTAGACGCATCACTCACATCAGAATTAAATTTAATAGCTTGCTCATAAAGTGCAACAGATGCCTTATTATTGCCAAGTTCTTCATTTAACTTGGCAAGCTTATAATATTCATTTGAAATAGCTGAATAATCCTTAGCAAGAGTTTTACAAGATAACACAAAATAAAAAAGAAATAACAATCCTTTATACATCAAAATAAAACCCAAATATTAGCTTAAGATAAAAATTATAAAATCAAATTAGACATCAATTCAATATTGATGTCTACATAATTAATGTCTAAATAATTATTGGAATCTCAAATCCAAGTCCAGCCCTTAAGTCTCTATATTTGAAATCATTAATAGAAAATAATACTGATGATTCCAAATTAAGGAATGCTAATCTCAATCTAAGACCTGTTTCAATCACACGAAACGGATTAGTTACTACGCCATTACCAATTAAATTCCCTACATAAATAGGATCTACAACTAAAGACCTATCACCAAAACCTGAGAATATAGTAGCTGCCAAATAATAAATATCATATTTAACGAATAATCTTGGCATTATTCCCAAACCTAACTTAACAGGATAGTAAGCCCTTAAAAGGTTTAAATTAGGCATAATCATCCTTCCAAGGTTTACACCAAATCCAAGTTCGAATCCATAATAAAAATTACTGGTCGCAATAGGAAGACCAAGTTGAAAATAACCTTGAAAACCGGTGCTAAACAAAGGTGACAGTTTTTGCCTTAAAGCATCATTTAAAACAGTCCCCGGTGTAATAATTTCATCACGTAATGTAAAAAAATCATCTTGACTACTAATGCCAAATTCACCTAATTGCTCAAATAACGCCCCTTTTAGCTCAAGACCACGTTTAGCTGTCTCCCCTAAATGAGCCAAAAGTTTCTTAACATTCATTCCCGCCTCATCTAAATTCTCAAGAGATAAATTTTGATTTAACTTACCCAATTCCAACAAAAATTGTTTTAAATCATGAGTACTATTCAAAAGTGGGCCTAAACCATCTAAAACAGATTTAGCCTGACTACCTTCTGGTGAAGTTGACTCGTTTCGCCCATTATAAAGCTTAACAAGAAGATTTAAATTCTTTTGAAAAGACTCATACAAATTAGCTGCACTATCTTCAAACGCACTCAAGCGAGTAAGAAAATTATTTTGAAAATTTCTTAAAATAGGAAATACTTCAAAACTTAACAATTTATCCAAAACTGTACCTGTCATTTTCTTAAATAAAGAAAATGACTCAAGACTCATTTGTGTACTAAAACCTGCTGAAAAATATAAAACTTTAGCATAAGAAGTGTTAAAAAACAATAACAATAACAAAATAATAAATAAAAACCTTTTCATATCCTAAGCCTTCATCAAATTAATATATGAACTATAATCCTTTTTTCTTTGTACATTAATTATAATTCTAACTATCAAATAATACAACGCAATTTTATAATTTCAAGCATAAATCAAACAAATTAAGAAGAATCCCTATACACTAAGAATCCTTCTTAAATAACTAAGTTAACAACTAAAATTAAAGCTTCTCTTGGTCATACTTGTTAAATATATGCTCAGTTAAATACTTGCCAACTGACCTTTTCTCTTGCACAAGCTTAGATATTATATTAAAATGCCTTGGCTCGATCTTGAAATATTTATAGGCTCTTCCGTCTTTAAAAAATACAGAAAGTTCAGACATAGCAGAATCATAATCAACCTGACATATTTTACTCAATTCATGAGATATTGTTAAAGTATTCAAACTTATACCCTCCAATGATTATTCTTAGGAGTATAAAATATAAAGTAAAGAAAGAGTAAATTCATTAAATGTTAAAATTTTTTAATCAATAAAATCAAAATTTACTAAATGATATATTCCTTATAACTAATTGTACATGCTTAATAAAATTTAGTCAAGCAAGTCTATAAATAACTGAATCTTCTAATATAATTTAATTAAAAAATATAAAAAAAGTTTATGTTAAAATACAAATTCTCATACCAATAAAAGGCAATGATAATACATTACTTAACCTCTTAAACAATAAAACTCTCTTAAGTCAAATTAAAGTCAAAATCTACTAAAACAGTTTAAAATAGACTTTTTTTAAAAAATCATGTAAAATATCAAAGGAATTAGTGGTTGAAGTATACATGCTCAGGAGGGAAAATATTCCATGGACTATAAAAAATTACGCAACATAGGCATTAGTGCCCACATTGATTCAGGGAAAACAACTCTCACAGAACGTATTCTTTTCTATTGTAACAAAATTCATGCAATTCATGAAGTTAAGGGAAAAGATGGGGTCGGTGCAACAATGGATTCAATGGAACTTGAAAGAGAACGAGGCATTACAATTGCATCGGCTGCAACTCACGTTGAATGGAAAAATCATCCAATCAATATTATTGATACTCCGGGTCACGTTGATTTCACAATTGAGGTTGAACGTTCACTGAGAGTTTTAGACGGAGCAATACTTGTTCTTGACTCTGTTGCAGGAGTTCAATCTCAATCAATTACAGTTGATAGACAACTAAAGAGATATAATGTACCACGACTTGCTTTCGTAAATAAATGTGACAAAACAGGAGCAAATCCTAATAACGTAAGAGAGCAGCTTAGAGATAAGCTTGGTTTAAACTCAGTTCTAATGCAAATCCCAATAGGACTTGAAGATAAACATGTAGGAATTGTAGATCTTGTTTTGATGAAAGCCTATTACTTTGAAGGTAAAGATGGAACAGAAATTATAGAAAAGGAAATTCCTGATGAGCTAATCAATGAAGCTGAAGAAAAGCGAAAAATAATGCTTGATGCCTTGTCTGATTTTAATGATGAACTTATGGAACTTCATATGGAAGGGCAAGATGTAGCTGTAAAGACAATATACGATGCCATCAGAACAGGCACTTTAGCTTTAAAACTTTGTCCCGTATTCATGGGTTCTGCTTACAAAAATAAAGGTGTTCAACTCTTACTTGATGCTGTAACTAGATTCTTGCCTTCTCCCCATGACATCAAAAATGTGGCACTTGATTTAAACGACAAAGAAAAAGAAATTGAACTCAAAACCGATGACACTTTACCAACTGTAGCACTGGCTTTTAAACTAGAAGATGGACAATACGGGCAATTAACTTATGTCAGAATATATCAAGGAATTTTAAAAAAAGGACAAGAACTAATAAATTCAAGAAATTCTAAAAAGTTCAAAGTCGGTAGACTTATTAGAATGCATGCAAATAACACCGAAGACATTGAATCTGGAGGCAGTGGAGATATTGTCGCACTATTTGGAATAGAATGCGCATCAGGCGATACATTTTGTGATCCTTCGATTAACTATTCAATGACATCAATGTACATTCCAGAACCAGTAATATCTTTATCAATAAAACCTAAAGATAAAAAATCAGCTGACAATATGGCAAAAGCTCTTGGAAGGTTTACTAAAGAAGATCCTACATTTAAAACTTACATAGATACCGAATCGAAAGAAACAATCATACAAGGAATGGGTGAGCTACACTTAGAAGTTTACATTGAAAGAATGAAAAGAGAATTTAAAGCAGAAGTTGAAACAGGAATGCCTCAAGTAGCATACAGAGAAACCATTACAAGCAAAGCAGAATTTAATTATACTCATAAAAAGCAATCAGGGGGTGCAGGTCAATTTGGAAGAGTTGCAGGATTTATAGAACCACTTGATACAGAAGAACAAACTTATGAATTTGTAAATCTCATCAAAGGTGGAGTCATTCCAACAGAATACATTCCATCATGTGACAAAGGGTTCCAAAAGGCCATGGAAAAAGGCACTTTGATCGGTTTCCCAATTGTCGGAATTAAGGTTACAATCAATGACGGTCAATATCATATTGTTGATTCATCAGACATTGCATTCCAACTTGCAGCAATTGGAGCATTTAGAGAAGCTTATAATAAGGCTAACCCCACAATACTCGAACCAATAATGAAAGTAACTCTCGAAGGCCCAACTGAATTCCAAGGCAATATGTTTGGTCTTTTAAATCAAAGAAGAGGAATCATTCTGGGCTCCGTTGAAGAGGGCACTTTCTCAAAAGTTGAAGCTGAAGTACCTTTAAGCGAAATGTTTGGTTTTTCAACCGTTTTACGATCTGCCACCCAAGGAAAAGCTGAATTTTCAATGGAATTCTTAAGATATGGTAAAGTGCCAAGCGTAACATTTAATGAATTATGTAAAAAATTTAACGAACAAAAATAAGGAGGAATCATTATGTTTGAATTAACGCAAGATAAACAAGAAATAAAGATAAAAAATAAATTTTTGGCTCAAGTGTTTGGATTAATGGCAATTGGCCTTTTAATATCTGCAATATTTGCATACACAACATCTGAAAATCCGATAATGCGAGCCATGGTATTCTCAAATCCAATGTCATACATAGCAATGCTACTTGTACAGTTTGGACTTGTTTATGCAATAAGTGGAGCAATCGAGAAAATATCAAGCGGTACAGCAACAGCACTTTTTTTAGGATACTCAGCCTTAACAGGAATAACATTATCTTCCATATTTATGATATATACCCAAGGTTCAATATTCTATACGTTTGGAATCACCTCTCTAACTTTTCTTGCAATGTCCTTTTACGGATACACAACAAGCACAGATCTTACAAAAATGGGAAGCTACTTTATCATGGGATTATGGGGAATCATCATTGCATCTATTTTTAATATATTTTTTAGAAGTTCAGGGCTCAATTTCTTAATCTCAATTTTAGGCGTCATATTATTTACAGGTTTAACAGCTTATGACGTTCAAAATATTTCTAAAATGAATAGAATACTAGAAGATAGTACTGAAATTAAAAGTAGAATAGCCGTTGTAGCATCTTTAAAGCTTTACCTAGATTTCATAAATTTATTCCTGTATTTACTAAGGTTTTTAGGAGAAAGAAGAGATTAGAATCCAAAATACTTAAGCTAACATTAAAATAAAAATGAATGCTTAAATTAAGCATTCATTTTTAGGAGTCAAATTGAGTATAGATACCCTAGAACTTGAAGAAAGCAACACACATAATGTTATAAAAGATAATTTTGAATTTGAAGGATACATAGAAAGTAGTAAGCCCATAATTATTGAAGGAGCGCTTAAAGGAATCATAAATTCCACAAGTTCAATATACCTAAGAGAAAAGGCTAATGTAGAAGCAGAAATTAAATGTAACAATTTCCTAAATTACGGAACAATAAAAGGCAATATAGAAGCTCTAGAGACAATAAAAATTTACAAAACCGGAAAATTAATCGGTAATATCAAAACAAAAGAACTCTTCATAGACTCAGGAGCACTATTTAAAGGAAATTGTGAAATGGAAGAAAAATGATAAATAAAAGATTTTGTTTGAAAATAATCTTCATATTACTTTCATCATCAAGTCTACTAAAAGCACAGGAAAAAGAAGACTCACTATTACTTTACAAACAAGGCAAATTCCAAGAAGCTATTATCAATACCAAAAATGAAATAAAACATAACCCAAAAAATTTAGATGCAAGAGCAATACTTATATGGAGTCTAATAGCAACAGGCGAGTACAAAAGAGCCGAACTTGAATCTATTAAAGGACTTGAGATAAAAAAGCATGACGCAAGAATAATTCAAGCATTAGGGGAATCTTATTTTTTTCAAGGACAATATAAAAACGCTATTAAACATTTTCAAAAATATATTAATCTTGAGCCTAATGGCGCAAGAATACCTAAGGTATACATTTTAATTGCAGACTCTTTTTACAAACTTGAAAGATATAATGAAGCCGACTTTGCATATGAAAACGCTTTGAGATTTTTACCAAATAGTCAAAACATATTATTAAAACTTGCAAAAGCAAGACTTAATGCACAAAATAAAACATTAGCAAAAGAAACCTTAACAAAATTGCTAACCTTAAATCCCAATCATTTAGAAGCAAAAAATCTATTAAAAAAGATAGAAAAAAAATAATAATAATTCTTGACATTATATTTGTAAGCATTTATCCTATTTATTAGTTTATTAATAAACAATAGAGGGCTGCTAGCTCAGGTGGTCAGAGCATCGGATTCTTAACCCGCAGGTCACAGGTTCGAGTCCTGTGCAGCTCACTTACATGATTTAAGCTAGCAATTATGATTGTTTCAAGGTATTGCAATATTCCGAAACAAATGATATAATTAACTTTGGTAGATTTTACTACTATTCACGGGCTCATAGCTCAGCTGGTAGAGCATCGCCCTTTTAAGGCGAGGGTCGTAGGTTCGAGCCCTACTGAGCTCAATCTTTTGTCCTCTTCGTCTAGTGGCCTAGGACTCCAGGTTTTCATCCTGGCAACAGGGGTTCAATTCCCCTAGAGGATGTGTATAGAGAATCCAATAGGGTTCTCTATTTTTCATTGTCATATATGATAATATATAATAATGAAAAATATCCTAGCGGTATTCATTCTCTTAATAAGTTTCTATGCGATACACGTAAGTAAAAAAGAAAAAAAATCTCTAAGGAATAATAACACTCAACAAAAAATATACTATGATGAAGACAAAATCAATCACATTATATTAAGCCTCAAGATCAATAATAATGCAAGCATAGAAATAAACACGCAAGACAAAAATTATGCATATGATATTCCAAAAATAATTAATCAAGATAACAAATTAACACTAGAAATCAAAATGAATAATATTAAATCCATCAATCTCAATAACATTGAAATAGCAAACTCGGGAACTAAACCAGCAAGATCGAATCTCCATCAATTCAAAATCTTAATTAGTCAAAATGAATACTATATCAAATTTAATCTTAACAATAACATGTTTCCTATAATAGGCTTTAAAGCAAAAGAAATAATACCCGGACCTATAATCACAAACTTATATTCAGAAAAAGAATCTCAAAAAATAGTATTGTCTAATCTCATAAAATACACATCACTCGAACATAAAGATGATGAAATAAAGTCCACTCAAAACAATAATATGATTCAAATAAATGAAATTGGATATATTGATATGAATGCTTATGATAATATAAACAATCCCATAAATTCTGATTTAAAATTTATCCTCAACTATAAAAAAGAAAATTACAGAAGAGATTCATTTGAGTTTTTCAATCTGATAGCAAAACCTAACATATATGTACTAAAATTCAAAAACTTAAACGATCAGTCTTTAATGTTAAAAAGATTAGCATTTTTCATTGAAAAAAAAGGATTTAGAAAAATGTTACTATCAAACAACGAACTAAAAAATAAAGTGGGATGGAAAGGTCACAATTACAGACTTAAAGACATAATTAAATTTTTCAATGCAGTACAAAAATCACACATCAAATTAAATCAAGAAGAAAAAACTTTAAAAAACTTAATTATAATTAACAAACTAGCATACATTGAAAACAACATAATGAAAATCAAAGACAAATCAAGCAATGTTGCGTTTGCGACTTATTCAGAAGATGAGATCATATCCAAGATAACTCAAATGACGATATTTATGCATGAAATATTACACATGCATTTCTTTATAAACGAAAATTTCAATAAAGCAATCACTAATTTTTGGAATAAAAATATCTTATCAAAAGATAAAAAATCCTGGTTAAAATTTTTAGACAATAAAGGTTATGATATCAAGTTCAAATATTTAGTAATAAACGAATTTTATACCTACACTACTCAAATTCCAAAAGAAGATATTGCAAGTTATTTAACCAATACCAAATATTTCTCCGAACTTGGACTAAAGAGATATGAAAAATGGGCCATAAAATTAGAAGAATTATTATGGAAAACAACAGGATTAATAGCTGGAGAACTATTAATCCTATTTAAAGACAAAATAATAAAAAGTCAAAACAACATATATTAACAGAATTACAAATTAATTACCCTTTTCTGGGATTAATACAATCTCTACCCCATGTTTAAAATCAATTTTCTTAGACAATCTATTTATTACATCCTTACTTAAACTAGCTTCAATAAATTTATCACTGAAAGTATCTCTTAAGTCCCCATACCAAAGCACCGAATATAATATATTTGAAAGCCAATACCCATTAGATTCCGCAAGAATATTATTATTTTTAATAATATTCTTCTTAACATAATCAAAATCTTTATCTAGAAAATCTGACTTTTGCTTTTCTAGAATATATTTATTAACAGCCTTCAATACATCATCTAACACCTTAGGTTCAACAGTAAAATAAATATTCATCAAACCATCTGAATTAGAATATTTTCTAAATAAAGAATCAAAAGATGCTCCTATTGAATAAACACTAGACATCTCTCTTCTAACAGTTTTAATAAGATCGTCAGTCAATAATGATGCTAAAGCCTCATAATTCAAAACATCCTCAGGTGTATAACTAAACTTAAAAGGATACAAAATAGACACAGTACTACTTGAAGCTTCCCCTTTTCTTATAACTACTCTATCTGTACTCTTGCTATAAGAATAATCCAAATCTCTAAACTCATCTAATCTTTTGGACTTTAAATTACCTAAATACTTACTTGAAAGATTTTTTATAGTCTCTAAATCAACATCTCCTACAAATACAAATTTGAAGTTATCTGCATAAGTAAATCTCTTTTTATAAAAATCCAAAAGAACATCTTTTGAAATATTTTTCAAATCAGATTCTTCGATTTCTCTTAAACGATAATCATCATTATTACAAAATCGATCAATAGCACTATAAAAAAGATGTTTAGCATTATTTTCTCTACTCTTAATTCCTGCTTTTACATCATCAATAATATTTTGTAAAACAACATCATCTACTTTTGGATCATTGAATGTAAAATATATAAGCTTAAAAAGAGTTTCAAGATCCTTAGTCTCAGAACTACCATTAATACTGGACATTTGATCTCCAACTGTTGGGATTAAACTTACAACCTTGTCTGACAAATATTTTTCAACTTGAAGCTTAGAATAAGCTCCATACCCTGAATTAGAAATTATTCTTGGTGCCAAAGATAAAACGGGTATAAGTTCAGCATTCTCACTTAACAAACCACCCCAAGAAGATGCACTAAAACTGACTAAATTTTGCTTATGTTCATTATGCTTAAAGTAAACTTCAACCCCATTCTCTAACATAAAGCATGAAATTCCATTAAATAATTCTTTCTCATCAATAATAGCTTTACTTTCCAAAGACTCTTTAAAAAACTCATCTTGAATTAATACACCTTCATAAGGTTTCATTTCTCTCTTTAAAGCAAGATCACGTAATTCTATCATCTTTTCAAAAGTTAAATTCGGATGAGACTTTTCAGAATAAAGATAAATAACAGACATATCATCTATGGATGCTTCTTTTTTGGAAAGCTCTGATATTTTGTTTAAACTAATTTTATTTATATGATCAAGAATAATATCAAAATACTCATTCATATCGAACATCCAAGCACCCTTAGATACAACATCTACTAAATTATCTACAATACTAGATGAAGATCGCTTACCAATATTATCCTTACCTATCTTAGCAGAACTTATAATCTTAGACTTGACTTTATCGATTTCCCCCTTTGTAAAACCAAATCTCTTTATTCTCTCAATTTCATAAAAAAAACCTTCAATAGTTTCTCTGAAATGTTCTGGATTAATCTTGAAAGAAATCTCATTCATCAAAACATAACTATCATCTGATTTAAATTGTGCATCAAATTTATTAAATGATATAAAATCATTTGTCCCAGCGGTCTTTAACTCATAAAATCTATTTACAAAAAGCTCATCTAATAAGGTTTGCTCAACTAATCTTTTAATATCATCAACAGTGCCAAATACAGTCTCAAGCTTCTTTTTAACAACAAAATTCATACTAGGCAATGGTGTCTCAATATCTTCTATACTTACAAATTTTTCATCAATGGTGGTATCTAAATTTATTTTGACCTTTTCAGGCCCAGTTACCGGTTTCTCTAAAGACGAAAACCGTTCTCTTACTTTTTTCTCAACTTCATCAGGAGCAATATCTCCCACAATAATGATGCTAATCAGATCCGGTCTATACCATTTCTTGTAAAATTTTTTAAAGTCTTCTGACTTAAAGGACATAATTCTTTCTTCAAGTCCAATAGGAAATCTAACTGCATATTTACTATTTTTAAAAAGAACCCCAAACATTTTTTCATTTAATCTACCAGCATAATTCTCTCTACGCTTTTTCTCTTCAAGAATAACATTACGCTCTTTATTTATTTCTACTTCGTCAAATTCAATTTGAAAAGCCCAGTTCCTTAAGACATTCAAGGCTTCATCAATCTCTGATTCATTACCACCATCCGTCAAATCAAGATGATAATAAGTTTGATCAAAACTAGTATAAGCATTAATATCAGCTCCAAATTTTATCCCAAATTTTTTAAAAACTTCTATAATACTCTCACTACCAGGATAATCCTTAGTACCCTTAAAAGCCATATGTTCGAGATAATGTGCTAAACCTCTCTCATTTTCATCTTCGTTTAAAGATCCAACATTAAACAAAATTCCCATATGAACAGCTTTACTTGGAATTTGATTACCATAAATATAATATTTAAGTCCATTTTCAAGATGACCACTTACCAAATTTTTATCAACTTTTAACTTAGAAGATGAACAAGATAAAAAAAGAAAGACTAAAGATAAAAAAACAAACTTTAATACAACAATATTATCAACACATTTATATTTCACTTTATTTTCCTTGAATTAATTTTCATGTTATAAATTTTTTTAATTTCTCTAAGAATAGATGAAAATCCAAAATCATACCAATCCTTTATGCCCTTTAACCTAGCAATGGGAAACAATTCATAAAATACGAATAAAAGTTCTCCTTTAGATAACTTTGAGATATCATCAAGGTAAACTCTCTTATTCAATTCTTCAATATAAATAAAAGGTTTTTGCAATTTATCTAAAATAAACTTGCTAAAATCAGGATTTAAAACACTCGCCTCATAAACTTCGATAGTAGAATGCTCACGTGACACATTATCATAACCTTTAAAAGATAGTGACTCTAAAATTACAAAATTACCATCTTGAATACCTACATTGCGCCCATCTAAAGTCTTTAAGAACCCATCATTAACATCAAAATAAACAAAAATATTTAAAGCTTGCGAGGCCTTTAAGACAAACTTTGCTCCATTATAATTCTTTGGACGTTGTGGACTATTACCATGTTGTATATCACCCGATCCATCACTACCATTTAAAACTTGAACATGTTTCTCAATTAAAACCTCCTTGATCAAATCGATATATGTCAAAAGTTCATCATTTTGGGTTAAATACCTTTCTCGCTCCAATAAGTGGAGCATAAATAATAACTCTTTTTTCTCAAGACTGCGATAAAAATTAATACTCTCTAAATTAATTCCAAAAACAAAACTATGAATAAAAAAAATCAGAATAGTTACAAAATACCTGATCATATACATCTCTCACACATAATAATTTATTGCTTTAACTCTAAAAAAACAGGACAATGATCACTGCCCATTACCTCTTTTAAAATTAAAGCATTTTTCACACTAGATTTAAAACGTTCATTTACAACAAAATAATCAATTCTCCAACCTATATTACGCTCTCTTGCTCTTGTTTTATAATCCCACCAAGTATAGTGCCCCGGCTCCTTATTAAACATCCTAAAAGTATCCACATAACCTTCATTTAAAAAGTTATCCATCCAAGTAGTCTCTTCAATATAAAAACCAGCAGATTCTCTGCTAGTCTTAGGATTAGCTAAATCAATTTCAGTATGAGCAATATTAAAATCACCACAAATGATAAGATTTTTACCAGAAGTTACAAATGAATTCACAATAGACTCAAAACTCTTTAAAAATTCAAGCTTATAGGCAAGTCTTTTTCTTAAAGCTTGAGAATTAGGAAAATACGCATTAATGAGAATAAAATCATTATAATGAACAATAAGGCATCTCCCCTCCCTATCAAATATTTCAATATTCATATTCTCTAATTTAATAGGTTCAACCTTTGAATAAAGACCAACTCCACTATAACCCTTTATTATGGATTTTGAAAAATACGAATAATATCCTTTAATATTAATCAGACCTTTTGGTAACTGTTCTTGGTAAGCCTTAGTTTCCTGAAGGGATAAGATATCCGGACTATATTTCTCAATAAATTCAAGCAAACCTTTATCAAAAATAGCTCTTATTCCATTAACATTCCAGGAAATTAAATTCATAAATCTCTACCAATTTAAGTTAAACATGTATCTGCAGGCCATCATAAGCCAAATAAATATTATCTCTCTTTAAATAATCAAATTCTTCATGCATTATATCATGTGAAATATGTGTAAAGTATGTAATCTTAGGATTTATTTTCTTAACCTCAATAATAGCATCTTCAAAATTTAGATGCCCAGGATGAGGTTTAATTCTTAAGGCATCTATTACTAATACATCCAATCCCTTCAAATAATTGTAAGAAATCTCAGGAATAGACTTAACATCAGTAAGATATGCTAGATTATTTATTCTATATCCTAAACTAATTATATCTCCATGTAATAAAGGAATTGGCATAATTTCTATTCCTCTAAAAAAAATTTGTTGTAAATCAACTACTAAACTAGGCTTAATATTTGCCTTCCCGCTTACAGATAACTTTGATGAAAAGTTATGTGGAAAAGCATTTTTAATATGTTGCATTGTAGTCTCTCGTGCATAAATAGATAAAGGAGCAGCCCTTGTATAAAATTTAAGATCATCAAGACCCATTATATGATCATAATGCTCATGCGTATATAATACCAAATCTAATGTAACAACATTTTCCCTCAAAAGCTGTGCTCTGATATCAGGCCCTGTATCAATTAATACATTAAGCCCATATACATTAAGTAAAAATGCACTTCTAAGTCTTTTATTCTTTCCAAAGTTTAAAATGCATACTCTACAATCACAACCCAACATAGGAACACCACTTGATGAACCAGTTCCTAAAAAGATTCCCAACATCTATTACCATCGCCTCTTAAGGAGAATCCAATTATACCATAATAAAACTAAACGATAAAAGAATAAAAATAAATAAGATATTAAATAATAAAGAAGTAAACTAAAGAGCTATAAACTCAAATGAATTTAGTTCAAATCCAAAATATCATACCACAATCCATTCAGAAAAAGAAATCATAAACCATATCAATTATAATTAATTATAACTCTATTTTTAGATTTTCAAACAAAAACTTAAAAAGTTATAACTAATACTTAAAATAAAAATAAATACCAACTTTATTGAATTATCAATTACACACTATCACTTATAGTATATCATTATAATCAACTTTACAAATCAATAAACTATTTTGTAAATAGCATTTTTATGCTTATAATTATTTAAGGAAAAGTTATTTTTTATGCATGAACAAGCTTATGAAACAATATTTTTACTAAGTTTTAGTATATTTTTAGTAATAAATTTCTTCAATTTTAAAAGAGAATTTTCTTATGAAGATTATTTCATAGTCTTTCCAGGAATCTTTTTTATAATTACTCTATATCTCATAGAACCCCGACCATTAATGTTATATACCGGTGCAATATTTTTATTCTTTTTAATAACAACTACCATCAAAACATTAAAAACAATAATTCTTAGAAGGCAAAAGAAAAGTAAAGATAATAAACTTAAAAGAATTATTTTTACTATACCATTTAAAATAATGATCGTACTACCATCAATAATAATAGTACTAATTGCAACGATATTTTCATATCTTAGCTTCTTTACAAATTATCCAAAAGATATAAATCCTAACTACAAAGTAGGGTTTACAAAAATCAAAGATCACAAAAATAATTTAAATTTATCAGTCTGGTATCCAATCAGTTTCACCTTAGGATTTAAACATCAAAATCCTTTTTTTTATTACGATTTTAATCCATTCTTCATAAATGAAATGAATTATCTGCCCAAATATGCAAATGTATATAAAGATGCGCCAATTAGCAACAACCAAAAAATATATGATAGTATATTAATTATACTGCCATTTTATTCTCATGATTCAATGTTTAAATCATTTGTGAACAGATTAGTTAAAAAAGGAAATATTGTGTATCTATACACTCCACAATACAAACATATAAATACTCATAATTTCATTAAAAATAAAAATATAGGATTATTAACTTATATTGCAAACACAATTATTAAGTATCTAATAGAACCTATCAAAATTTTCAGCGACAGAAAAGACAAAACTTCTGATATTGCAGAAATTCAAAATGTTATTGAATTCATTAAATCAACTCAAAAATTAAAATTCTTAGACCTAAGAACAGATCTAGATCAATTAATTCTAATTACAATGGGTAATCAAACAAATATTGCAAATGAAATCATTAGCCAAAATAAACAAATAAAAAAATACATAAACATCGGTGGAAAACCTCAAAGCTTCAAAATAAAAACATTGCAACTATTAATAAAACAAGATGAAAATGAATGGCAAAAAAAGAACACAGACTCATCTTCTATAAAAGTAACAAATATGAACAACATTGGTGAAATTTCTGATTTCATATTCAGTAGAAGATATTTAACAAGCTTTAATCTCTTTAACGACAAGGAATCAATGTTACCAAGATTTGATTTGATAATCAACGAAATCAATAAATTTATTGAAAACAAAGGACCTTAAAAATGCAAAAAAAATTTATACTGTTAACAATATTTTTAATATTACTGACAGTAAAGAGTTACTGCATTGAAGAAATAATCGAAATAAACACTGAGATACAAACAGAAAAATATATTCCCTTTTTACTAAGTAAAGGAATAAGTCAAGTAGAAGATCTTGTAAAATATACATTAAAAATGAATCCCTACCTTGAAGCTGAATATGTTAAAACAATTGCACAAACCTATATAGATGAAGCAATAATTGAAGGAATAAATTACGACATTGCCTATGCTCAAATGCTACTTGAAACGGGTATTCTAAAATTTAATGGTATTGTCTCTAAAGAACAACATAATTTCTCAGGCATTGGTGCTACTGACAATTTTACAAAGGGAAATTCCTTCTCTAACATTAAAGAAGGAATAAGAGCACATATTCAACATTTGAAAGCTTATGCTTCAAGACAAAAAATAAACTCCAATATGGTCGATCCCAGATTTTACCTCGTGCAAAGAGGATCTGCTCCAACAATATATGATCTAACTGGCAAATGGGCAAAAGATCAGTTCTATGATAAAAAGCTAAAGAAAATATTACTTGGATTATTAGAATTTGACAATGCAAAACAATAAGGATACTATATTAAATATATTAGAATCGATATACAATAAATACAATAAACGCAAATTTGTTCATCCAGATCCACTAGAATTTTTATACAAATACATAGAAAAAGAAGACATTGAACTTGTAGGACTTATTAGCTCTTCACTTGCACTAGGAAGAGTTGAGATAATATTAACCGCAATTGAACGTGTTTTAGCCCCACTTGGAAGCAAGCCTTCAGAAATGCTTAAAATGCTTAAAAAGGAAGACTTAGATACAATATACAAAGACTTTACCTATAGATTTTTCAAAACAAAAGATATTGTAAAACTATTAATGTCTTTTAAGAAAATACAAGAAAAATACTTAACAATTGAGAACTTACTCTATAAAATTTACAAAAGAAATAAAAACTTCATATCGAGTCTAGACGAATTAATAACACAAATGGAAAATATCAATGGACAATCATTTGGCATACTACTTCCAAAACCTTCAAAGGGAAGCGCATGCAAGAGACTATTTCTATTCTTAAGATGGATGATCAGAAAAGATGAGGTTGACTTAGGAATTTGGGATAAATTCAGCCCATCAAATTTAATAGTTCCAATGGATACTCATATGAAAGGTATCTCATCCAAACTATTTAACCTCCAAAACAAAAACAATGTAAGTCTTAAAAGAGCAATAGAAGTCACAAAACATTTTGCAAAAAAGAATAAAGATGATCCTGTAAAATATGATTTTTCTTTAACACGGTTTGGAATAAACAAAAAATTTAATAAAGCAGAATTATTTACAAACATTTTCACACTTTAAATACTAAACATTCAAATACACAAAAAAATTCTCAAATCTGTTCAAATATATTTTTAAAAAACTTAAACTTATCTCACAGTATATAAAATAACGTCATAAAAACCTTTATCAATAAAAAAATATACAAAATACTAATAATCTCCTTTAAAAGCATTTCCTAAAATCCTAATGCCTTCAAGAGTCAAGTGAATATTAGATACAAAATCCACACTTATTAAAGGTAAAACCAAATAAGAATTTCCACCTGTAATTACCAATTTAAATTCCTTATCATAATTACCTATAAGTTCACGATACACGCCTTCTATTAAATACTTATACTGATAAATCACACCACTATTTACACTATCAATAGTTGATAAACCTAGCAATTTTTTTGGTACTAAAAGATCAAAATCCTTTAAAAGATAGGCATTCTGAACCAACGAATTCAAAATTGTGAAAGGTCCCCCATTAATAAGGCCACCAAGTATACCTTCTTTCCTGCCAATCGCAAAAATGGTACAAGCTGTTCCAAGATCCGCTACTAAAGCATTATCAATATTATAATACTCAATAGCGCCAACAAGATTTGCAAAAACATCTGACCCTAATACAAATCGATCACTATTATAAAGATTAAAACTTAAGTTATAACTTAAATCAAATCTAATAAACAAAGGCTTGACCTTGTAAAAGAAAGCAATCACATTCACAATTACTTCATCAATAACGGGAACAACACTACTTATAAACACCTGTTCAACCTTGTAGTCAAATTTAGCTTTAAGAAACTCATAAAGTTCTTTAAAACTCAAATCATGTCTTGTCCTAAGCTTGCAAAATACCTGAATTTTATCCAACCTATACAATGCAAAAGATAGACTTGTGTTCCCGATATCAATAATTAACTGAACTTCACTAACAAGTTTACTCACCAACATTCCTAAGTACCTTTACACCATCAAATCTTAAGAGAATATTTGTATCATCAGGTTTCTTAGGTGTGATTTTTAAAACCAACATCTTACTATCAGAATAATATCTCCATCCATCAGAATAGATGTAAAATTGAGGATCTGTAAACCAATCAATATTCCTAAACTTCACCAAGGTAGGATTTGAAACACCTTTAAAAAAGAAATACCCAGGAAAATTGAAATTAAGATTAAAATCAATAGAATAAAAAGAATTAGAAACATTAGAACTTACAATTTTGGAAGCAGCATACATCCAATGTCCAATTCCAAGTTTTGGTAACAAACTAAATTTTGGAATATAATCATTATCAACAATATCAGCATAATAGTTTTCATAAGGAATCTTTGCGATCTCAGCCCTAAGTAAAGAATAATAAATAGCATTAAAAGCAAATTCCAAAATTAAATCATCACCTAATCGAGAAGCAAGTCTTTTAAGCAAGCCAGCAATCTTAAGTGTATATTCATAATCACCAGATAAGTCACTCTTATTACTAAGAACATACGCTTCTCCATTACTAGTTACAGAAAATAAAGTAGATACAAATTTAGTTAACTCTTCTTTCAGATTCCCAAGTACAAAATTATCGTTATCAAATTGCAAGAATATGATATAATTAGAAAGCACATTATAAGCTTGGGTTAAATTAAATCCAGAAGTCAATATTAACTCTGGTTTCCTTAAAATTTCTAATGCACCATTTAAAATAGAAGCATTTTCAGATAAAAAAATTTTCTCCAAAAGGTATGCATCTTCTTTTAAATATCTTAAAAGTTTATCTGACTCAAGCGAACTAATAAAAGTTTGATTTACAGATAAATACTTAAAAAACTTATCGAGTTTGTCTGCATCAACATAATAACTTGCACTTAAATATGTTAAACGATCTTCATTAAGCTTTATTAAAGATTTAAGCTTTGACAAAGTGGCCTCATAATTAGGCCTTGTCAAAGACTCTGCTAAAAGATAAATAAAAATATCTTCATAAAAAAAATATACATTATCTCTAAGCCATCCACCCTTCTCAACACTAAAGCTTGACTTGCTACTCCATGCATCATAGGCTTTATCTCTAAATTTAGCCAATTCTGAGTTAAAAGTCTTTTTATCTATCTTCTTAATTAATGAATACACAACCTGAGAATCTATATTTAAAGAAATATCCTCAGATAGATCTTTATAGGATTCATGAGAAATCAATTCATCTGAAATTTTAGGTTCTTCAATCAAACTTCCAATCTGGAAAACTTCTTGGGGACTAACTAAAATTTCTCTCTCATTCATCTGACTATGGTTTCCTAAAACGACCTCAAAACGACCACCCACACCCTTAATAACAATATTTTCATCAAACAAAACTTTATAATCACTCTCAACTTCATAATTCATCAGCAGTTTTTTAGAAAGATTCGAACTAACATTAAAATTATTATTTGAATCAAATGAAAATAACAAGAAAATATTATTTTCAAAATAAACATGCACTTCATTGCCCTGAACTTTATAAGAAATGGGATAAAGATGTAGTCCATTCGAAGGGATAATAAGAGGTTTGAGTTTAGATAAATTTATCTTAATGCCTCTTATACTAAGGATAAGACTATCTA
Organism: Borrelia coriaceae; assembly: GCF_023035295.1. Lineage (NCBI taxonomy): Bacteria > Pseudomonadati > Spirochaetota > Spirochaetia > Spirochaetales > Borreliaceae > Borrelia > Borrelia coriaceae. Next base: position 539,969 of record NZ_CP075076.1, on the reverse strand, counting down.
AAACATATTGACTATCTTCAACCTTATTGTTAACTAATAATTTTAAATCCTTTAATAAAAGGACATTTACACTTAAATCTCTAAACTGAATAAAAACAATCAAAAATAAAAACAGAATACCAATTAATAAGTAAAAAAAACTTAAACTGAAATATTTTTTCATATCTTTCAATATTAATAATAAAGAATTAAAATATCAACATCGGTTGTATAAAAGCAAAAAACTTAATAAAATTAATAAAATGAACACAAATAGGAGTGAAAAAAATAAATGAAGATTCCAAAAAATTACATCCCAGGAACAAATCCATATAAGTCTCTTCCTAAAAAACCTATTATGGAATCAAAAAAACAAGAAAAAATAAATGCAGAAATCATGAATTCACAAGAAAAAATACTGAAATTATACATGAGAAGATTACAAAAAAAAGATCAAATAATACTTCAAAACTTCATCATGGAAGGACACAAAGTAGGTTCTAAAATCTTTAACAACTTGTCAAGAAATTTAAAAGAAATAATAACTATAATGAATATAGAATCTCTAAAAGTGCTGCTTAAAAATACAAGAAATCCCATTAAAAAACTTTATATCAAATTTTCAGCTTGGACACTAAATAAATTATTAAAATCTATTAACACACAAAACATCACACAAGAAAAAAGACATCTAAAAAAATTTAAAGAAAAAAGAAAATAAATAATTCTCACTCCCCAAATAACTAAAAAGAATATTTCAAGCCCATCTTTTAACCTACAAAAAATTTAACTGTTAAATTCAAAAGTTACAAAACATGTATAGCCTAACCATTAATATTAATTAAGAATAAATTCCAAAATAGAAAAATCATCTCTAAACACATTATATCTTGACAAATTTAACATCTTTTCATAAAGACGCACTAAAACGAAATCATCTAAATCACATGAACTTTCTTTCAAAATATTATAAAAATCATCAATAGACATTATTATATTTTGCTTATTTTCAATTTCATACACACCATCACTAAAGAGTAGAAGATGTGAAAACTTACTCAATAAACATTCATTCTCCTCACAAGAATATATCTCTTCAATCCCAAGAACCGATCCTCTTGTTTTAAGATAAATATTCCCTTGAGAACTTAAAACAACAGCAGGTGGTGCCCCTGCTGTTGCAAACTTTAAACGTCTTGTCTTTACATTTAAGACAACATACCACAATGTAATAAACAGATCTCTTTTAAACTTAAAAAAATAACTATTAACATATCTTAACACTTCAGAAGGACTTATATTATTATTACAAATAACATAAGAATTAATAACATTTGAAACACTAAGAGATAAAAGTGCAGAAGTTACTCCATGCCCTGCAACATCTATTAAATAGATTATTAGATTATCATCATTAACAAAATGATAACTAAAAAAATCGCCCCCAAACCTTTTTGATGGGATAAAAATCCAATTAGATTTAAAAAATTCGTTCTCCATCTTCTTGGGCAATAAATTTTCAATGTAATTCCCAGCTTCAATTAACTCCCTTTCAAAATACTCTTTAGAACGAAGTACAAGATCTAAATATTTTTGTCCCTGTCCTACAACCTTTTTTTTTCAAGAAAATCACTTATTTTAATATCTAGTAATAATAAATCTAAATTTCTTAAAAAATAATCATCAACTTGCTCTTCAATAAAAGTTTGAATAATCTCTCTCTTATTGATATTAGAAATAACAATAACAGGAACAAGCTCATAAATACTATTATTTTTAATACTTTTAAGTAAATTTAAAATCAACTGTAGATCGTTATCCGAACTTAAATCAAGAATAATTAAATTATAAAAATTATTACAGAACAATATATTAAATAAGCTAACAGTATCTGCAGATACAACAATATAATCTCTTAAAATCAAATGATCTGTAAGTTTTTTACTATAAACACTATCACATGAAAAAATCAATATCTTATGTCTATCTTTATTTAAATCTTGTTTAAGCTTACAAACAGAAGAGAGATCAACATTTTCAAGCCCAATCTCTACATAAGATATTATAGATGAGATCTTACAAGCAAGTGCCTTAAAAAAGACAATACTAGAATCTTTAAGATCACTACAATGCATAGAATTGTCTATTAATTCCAAAGATAAATATAAATAAGAAATCAAATCACATTTCATACTTTTAATTAGAAATTTGCCTAAAGTTAAGTCTTTAGAACCTTCGAACTCTCTTTGAAACTTACTAGCAATCTCTCAAGTTAATTCAAAACAACTTGTAATATCATCATAAAAATATATAGGAATTTCTTTGTAAAGCTCATAAGAAAGAGTATTATTGATAAGTAAAAAAACTTCCTCTAATTTTAAACTCAATTCATCTAATATGCCAACAACATTATTACTATTCATCCTCAGTTAACACAACTTTTGCAATAGGGAAGTAAAATATCATTACCAAAAGCTTTTCTAGAAACTTTAACTACCATAGCTCCTTGTCTTCTTTTATACTCACTACTAGAATAGAGATTTAGTACCTTCATGACCACTTCTCTTCCAAAATATTCATAAAGTAACTCCAAAGGTTCATTTTCAAACAAATATTGACTTAATATCTCATCCAGAACTTCATACCTAGGCAGAAAATCACTGTCTTTTTGATCAGGTCTCAACTCAGCAGAAGGCTCTTTTGTAAGAATATTAACAGGGATAACTGCTCTACCTTCTTTTAAGTTAATATATTTTGCAAGATTATAAATATCTCGTTTAAATAAATCGCCAATCAAAGCAATTCCACCACAAGAATCACCATAAAGAGTACAATAACCAACAGCAATTTCACTTTTATTGCCTGTATTTAAAAGCAAAGACTTATTTGCATTACTATAAGACATTAAACAAAGTCCCCTAAGTCTGGCTTGAAGATTCTCTTCAGTAACTCCCTTTGTGTTAAAATACCCATCAAAAAATTTCAAAGCAAATTGAAAGAATGTTTCAATGGGCATATCAATTAACTTAAATCCCAATTGCTTAGCAAGTTCCCTTGCATCAAAAACAGATTCTTTTGATGAAAACCTACTAGGCATAGAAATACCAACAACCCTATGAGCCCCTAAAGCAATACATGCAATATACGCAACAAGCGCAGAATCAATTCCTCCAGAAACACCTAAATGAACTTTATCAAACCCAGAAAGATCAACATACTCTCTTAAACCACTCACCAATGCCCCAATAAGTCTATCAAAAATCCTAGATTCAGAGTCAAATTCTAAATCATGAAATCCTTCATTACATAAAATATCCTCTTCAAATCCCTTGGCCTGTTTTATCTGTCCATACTTATTAATAAAAAAGCTCAGACCATCAAATACAGTTGAATCACAAACACCACATAAATTGGCATAAGCAACTTGCACATTATGCGTTAAAGTCACTTCTTTAAAAAATTCAAGCCTTAAATTATTCTTATCACCAGTAAAATAAGACTTTGATGGCACTAAAAGATAATCGACTTTATTGCAAAACTCATCAAATTTTTCCTCAAGTCCCTGAAATAAAAGATCATCGTTCAAATTTAAGACAGCAATACTTTGACCCTTATAATCAAATAAAACTGGCACGTTGATTGATCTAGTTGTCAAGACAAATCGATGATCACTTACAACAGATATGCAATCTAATAATTTACCCTCATAAAAACCATAATGCCCAAATACAACACAAAGTCTATCATCAACTTGATCTTTTATAAAATCAAGGCAATCAAGAATTTTTTGCAAATATTCTGGTCTATGAAACAAATTTTCGTATTCAACACCCCCAACAAAAACAAAAGGAAAAACTAAAATATCAACTTTATTTCGAAGAGCATACTCACAATTTTTCTCAAACTCGCCCAAAATATGTTTAAAATTAAAAAGCTTACATTTCATCTGTACTATACATATTTTCACAAAATAAATAATAAGCAATAACATAAAAAATTACAAGAAAACACTAAGCCACACTTAACAATTTCTCAATCTCATACTTAATGTACATTGGAACCATCTTAGGTCTAATACCTACTTAACACCCTACCTGATCCGTCTATTAAATATTAAAATTTAGTAAACTTCCAATCAATATCTCCCTTAAACTTCTCTGGGGAATATCTTTTTAGATACTTATATAGAGGGTGAGCATACTCACCATTGACATTAACTCTAGCAAAAATAAGAAATGAAATATCATAAGCTGTATGACAAAACTTTAATATATCATTATTTGTCCCAGTCTCCTCCTGCAAGCCAAACTGATTACAAAGAAATCCTAATATTAAAACCCTCTCCTCTACGCTTATATATCCTGTAAAGCAATTCTAAATCACGATATTGCTCTGTATAACTTACAGTTACTTGCCACATAACTATAAGCAATACATTGAAAAGGTAGTCTAAAAAGAAATCTCAAGACCTGATGCAAAACTTACTCTAAAACCATACACAAACATCAAAACCCCTTAAACACACTTAGGCAAATCTCTAAAGAAAATAATTAAAGAAGAAAACATGCATTTTTTTTATTTTGACAAAAAAATACACATAAGAATTTATCAAGTTTGAAATATGTGTCAATATTATACTATTATTTATCAATAGTCAAAATATAATCTTTTAAAAATAATTAAAATGAATCAAATTCAAAAAAAATACCTTAAAGAAAAAATTTGTAAAATATTTTTTTAAAAGATAAAATGCTTTATAAGAGGAGGCTAACGTGGAAGAAAAGGAAAAATGTGAGGAACCTGAAAAAATTAAAGAACAAAGACATGATACACTACCAAATCAAGACAGTCCCAACATGGAAAAAAAAGTTGCTGAACTAGAAAATGAAATCTCAAATCTAAAAGATTTATATCTAAGAAAACAAGCAGAATTTGAAAACTTTAGAAAAAGACTTGAAAAAGATAAAGAAAATTTTGTTAAATTTGCAAATGAAAACATAATGAAAGACATAATTAATTTTCTAGACAATTTAGAAAGAGCAATAGATTCATCAAAACAATCAAAAGACTTTGACACCTTATTATCAGGAATCAGCATAATTGAAAATGAAATACTCTCAAGTTTTGATAAAAAATATAATCTAAAAAAGTTTGGCAAGCCGGGAGAAGACTTTGATCCAAGTCAACATGAGGCAATAAGCATAGAAGAAAAAAAAGGGGTTAAGACCCCTGAAATCGTAGAAGTATACCAAAAAGGATACTGCTACAATAATCGAGTATTAAGAACTGCAAAAGTTAAAGTTGCACAAAGTAAAAATTAATATTAGCAATCAAAAATAAAGGAGGCTTTATATGGGAAAGATAATAGGAATTGATCTGGGAACAACAAATTCATGTGTAGCCATAATGGAACATGGAAAACCTGTTGTAATACAAAACTCAGAAGGAGGCAGAACTACCCCGTCAATTGTAGCTTATACAAACAAGGGTGAACGACTTGTAGGACAAGTAGCAAAAAACCAAATGGTTACAAATCCTGAGAACACCATATATTCAATTAAAAGATTCATGGGTAGAAGATTTGAGGAAGTTGCAAGTGAAATTAAAATGGTTCCTTATAAAGTAGAGAAAGGACAAAACGGAGATGCTCGTGTAAACATTTCCAATATAAAAAAACAAATGTCACCACCTGAAATATCAGCTGCAACTCTTACCAAAATGAAAGAAACAGCTGAGGCCTATTTAGGAGAAAGGGTTACCGAAGCCGTAATTACTGTTCCAGCATATTTCAATGACGCACAAAGACAAGCAACAAAAGATGCTGGAAAGATTGCAGGTCTTGACGTTAAAAGAATTGTTAACGAACCAACAGCTGCAGCTCTTGCTTATGGAATTGAGAAAAAAAATGAAGAAATAGTTGCTGTTTACGATTTAGGTGGTGGAACATTCGATATCTCAATACTCGAACTTGGAGATGGTGTTTTTGAAGTTAAATCAACAAATGGAGACACCCATCTTGGAGGGGATAATTTTGATGATGAAATCATCAAATACTTAATCACTGAATTTAAAAAAGATAATGCTATTGATTTATCAAACGATAAAATGGCACTCCAAAGACTTAAAGAAGCAGCAGAAAAAGCAAAGATAGAACTATCAGGTGCTCAAGAAGCATCAATTAATCTTCCATTCATCACAGCCGATGCAAATGGACCTAAGCATCTACAGTACACTCTCACAAGGGCAAAATTTGAACAAATGGTAGATCATCTAGTGCAAAAAACAAAAGAACCATGCCTCAAAGCTATTAAAGACGCTGGACTTAAAGATTCTGATATCAACGAAGTAATACTTGTTGGAGGCTCCACAAGAATACCAGCAATTCAAAAAATTGTAAAAGAAATATTTGGACAAGAACCAAATAAGGGTGTAAACCCTGATGAAGCTGTTGCAATAGGAGCCGCAATTCAAGGTGGAATCTTGACAGGAGAAACTAAAGACATGGTACTCCTTGATGTTACACCTCTCTCCCTAGGTATTGAAACACTTGGTGGAGTTATGACAAAACTAATTGAAAGAAACACCACAATTCCTACCAAAAAGAGTCAAGTATTCTCAACAGCAGCAGATAACCAAACTTCTGTAGACATTAAAGTCTTACAAGGTGAACGCGAAATGGCATCACAAAATAGAGTACTGGGTAATTTCATTCTTGATGGAATACCAGCAGCACCAAGAGGAGTTCCACAAATAGAAGTGAGCTTTGATATTGATGCTAATGGAATAGTTCACGTCTCTGCTAAAGATATGGGAACTGGAAAAGAACAAAAAATTCGAATTGAATCATCATCAGGACTATCTGAAGAAGAAATTGAAAGAATGGTGAAAGACGCTGAAGCTCATGCTGAGGAAGATAAAAAACTAAAAGAAAATATAGAAGCAAAAAACATAGCTAATTCCTTAATATACCAAACAGAAAAATCTCTAAAAGAACATGGAGATAAAATAACAAATGAAGATAAGGAAAACATTGAAAATAAAATAAAGGAACTTAAAAATGCACTAGAAGGGGCAGATGTGTCTTCAATTAAATCCAAAACAGAAGAACTTCAACAAGCTTCTTATAAAATATCCGAAATGCTGTATAAAGACTCTCAAGCCAGTTCATCATCTCAAGGCAATGCTCAAAACAATCCAGGTAATGAAAGCAAAGAAGCTGATTACGAAGTTGTTGATGAGGATAAGAAATAGTGAAAAGAGATTACTATGAGGTTTTGGGGCTCTCAAAAGGAGCCTCAAAAGAGGAAATAAAAAAAGCATATAGAAAAATAGCTATCAAATATCATCCTGACAAAAATAAAGATAACAAAAATGCTGAATCTATCTTCAAAGAAGCAACAGAAGCTTATGAGGTCTTAGGAGATGACAACAAGCGTGCTCAATACGATCGATTTGGGCACACAGCTTTTGAAGGCGGAGGAACCTCAGGATTTAGTGGATTTTCTAGCGGATTTAGTGGGTTCTCAGACATTTTTGAAGATTTTGGAGATATCTTTGATTCATTTTTTACTGGAAAACGAGGACAAGACAGAAGTCAACATCATGAAAAAGGTCAAGATATAACATACCAAATAGAAATATCACTTGAAGAAGCTTATTTAGGTTATAAAAATAACATTAATATTACAAGAAATATACTATGTGAATCTTGTTTTGGAAAAAGATCTGAAAAAGGAACCAGTCCTTCAATATGCAACATGTGCAATGGGGGTGGTCGAGTAATACAAGGAGGAGGTTTTTTTAGAGTAACAACTACATGTCCAAAATGCTATGGAAATGGAAAAATAATATCAAATCCTTGCAGATCATGCAAAGGCACTGGAAGTCTAAAATATAAAGAAACGACCGAACTAAAAATCCCAGCAGGCATTGATGACTCTCAGCAAATAAAAATTAGAGGCAAAGGTAGCGTCAACCCCGACAACCAACAATACGGTGATCTCTATATAAGAGTATCAATAAAACCACATAAAATTTTCAAACGAAATGGAAAAGACCTATACGCAACTCTCCCAATAAGCTTCACTCAAGCAGCACTTGGAAAAGAGATAAAAATAAAAACAATAGCAGAAAAAAAGATTGCAATAAAAATTCCAAAGGGTATAGAAAATGACGAACAAATTATCATCAAGAACGAAGGTATGCCAATACTACACACAGAAAAATTTGGAAATCTCATTTTAATTATCAAAACCAAAATTCCTAAAAATTTAAGTTACCATGCCATTCGTTTATTGGAAGATTTAAGCAAGGAAATTAATGATATTGATGAAGTCACCTTAAACAAGGTTTAGTTAAATATGTATATTACACACGCCAATTCAATAATTGAAAGCATAAAAAATAAAAAAGGATTTGAATTATACATTGCAAAGGCAAGTCCAAAAAGTACAAACATTGAAAAACTCGCCAAAGAATATAATATTCAAATAACCAAGGTGGATGATCTTGCTAAAATAATTGGCAACAACAATCATAGGGGTTTTGCATTAAAATTAAAAATTTCTAAATCTAATAACACAAACAAACAAGACAAAAACTTAAAAGAATTCTTAGAAGAATTCCAATATAAAAATCATGTATTTATCTTAATACTTGATGGAATAGAAGATCCGCAAAATTTTGGCGCAATTCTTAGAACATCAGAACAGTTCAACATTGATCTTGTAATTACTAGCCAGAGACGAAGTGCAAAAGATAACATAACTATCTTACGCACGAGCTCTGGAGCAAGTCAATATGTCAATAAATTGACAGTTCCAAATATAAATAATGTAATAAAATACTTAAAAAAAAATGGATTTTGGATATATGCTAGCGACATCAAAGGAAAATCAATAAACACGTTGCAAATACAGGATAACAAAATCGCACTTATTATGGGAAACGAGGGAAAAGGAATACACAAATTAATAAAAGACAATTCTGACTTCTTAGTCAAAATTCCAACTAAAGGCAAAATAGACTCATTAAATGTATCGGTTTCAACAGGAATCTTAATATTTGAAATCAAAAGACAACTTAATTTGCTTTAGCACATTGTTTGTAAAAACAATAAACTAAAAACTAATTACCCCAAAAAATTTCTCAGCTCAACAGAAGCTAAAAATCCTTCAGCAGCAGCTGTGATAGCCTGTGCATAAAGTTTATTACTAACATCACCACACGAAAATACCCCTTCAACACTAGTCTTAACAAGATCTGTAGTAGAAATATACCCATCTCCATCTAATTCTAAAAACCCTTTTAAAAACTCTGTATTTGGCTTATAACCAATAGCTACAAATATCCCATCTACACTTAACTTAAAAGTAGAATTATCTTTATTGTTCATAATTATAACGCTAGATACAACATTATCTCCATTAACCTCTATAACATCACAATTATATAAGATCTCAACATTAGATAACTTTTCAATATCCCGTCTTAACATATCAATAGCTTTCAAATAATCCTTTCTCACAATAACATACACCTTTGCTGATAACTTACTTAAATAAATAGCTTCTGAGATTGCTGTATTACCCCCACCAATTACTAAAACAGTTTTACCCTTAAAAAGATGTCCATCACAAATTGCACACACAGAAATACCTTTATTCCAAAACAAATCTGAATTTTTAAGAGTATCTAATTTTTTAGGTGCTGAGCCTGATGCAATAATCACAGCTTTGCTCTTATAAATATAATTACCAGTAAAGAGATAAAAAATATCACCCCTCTTTTCTATAGAGCTTACAGTCTCAAGATAAGTAGTAGCACCCAAATTGATAACCTGCTCTTTCATATTTGACATCAATTCTCGTCCATCTATACCATTTTTAAATCCCGGATAATTATACACTTCTGTAGTAGTTGTAAGCTGCCCTCCAGGCTCAGGTCCTTCTAAAATAACTGTCTTATACCCACTCATAACGGTATAAATTCCAGCTGTAAGCCCAGCAGGACCTGAACCAACAATGATCACATCCTCAAGGGAATCCATCTCAGTCCTTAAAATCTTTTTATTACCCGTTTTTATAACCAGTGTCTCAAACTTTAACATAAATATTCCTTCACTATCATGCTACACTAAATACACTATATAAAATATACAAACATAACTTAATCCAAATGTTATATCAATCAAAAATATTTGTATTAATGTAAAAGCTTATTAAGATTAATCTCTAAAACGCAACATGGAACCATAATGCCAAAGTTGCTCAATATGTAAGGTGATACCTCACCAAAGCTACCTAAGACAGTGCCATTGACTATAATATCAGCACTTCTACCATCTATATAAAGAGTTCTATTTGATTCCATTAACTTAAATTCAATATTTAAATAATAAAAAAGAGATGCAACTAAAGAATTAATTTCATTAAATGAAAATTCCTTATCAGCCATCAGAAAAGCCAAATTATCATAAGTAATAGTGCCATCAACACTATTTAAATCCTTTAAAGCCACTTTGCCAATCTCAAAAATTTTATGGGGATAAGAAAAATTTGAACTAACGCTCTCAGATTTAAGCAAATCAGGTACTATTGAGCCTCTAACATACTCATAACCCTCTGTAATTGGATTAGCAATAATTAAGAGCTCATCACCCTCAATATTCATTTTCTCAATAAAATCCGTACTGGAACCTAAATAATTATAAATCATCTCCTGAAATCCCATCCCAACCATTAAATTTTTAATCTTTCTTGAAAACTCTTCTATCTGAGTCAGTTTTCCCAGAGTAAAATCTTTGGGAAGTTCTGGCTTAAAACTATCTAATCCTCTGCCTATCATTATTTCTTCAATAACATCCACTTCATGAAGAAAATCGTTCCTATAAACAGGAGGAATAATGTAAAATTTGCTTAAATCCTTCATGTAAGATGATATCCCTAATTTTTTTAACTCAACACACATATCATTTGCCGTCAAATCGCTACCAAGTATTCTATTAACACTCTCAATATCAACCTCTAAAGTATCTTGAAAATAATAAGGACAAACTATTTCCTTTCCAAATAAAGTCTCCTTAGGAAAAACGGTCTTGACTGGTAAAATTTCAAACCCCATATCATGCAAATCACAAGCAACAACTGATAAAGATAACAAAGTAGCCTCTAAATTAATTCCCGTAACCTCAATAAATAAATCGGCATCGCCTACTCTTAAAGCTCCAATATCATTAGAATTGATTACCGGAGGATAAGAGAGAACATTATCCTTAAAATCCAACAATAAAGGATATTTATTAAAACTTGCAAGAATCGAGGCATATTCTATTCCTTTAGGATGATACTTATTGATCTCTTCAATAGACATTTCAGTATCCATACCTAAAGGAATAAATCGATAATCAGAATCACATGCAACATAACTTATTGGAAACTCAATCAAAGCGGATGAATACATTCCCATTGCTACCCTTTTACGCCTTTGCCCATAATTATGACAAAGCTTCTCCTGCAACTGAACTAAAGTTTCAAGCATTCGCTCATTGCAAATCATTCCTTTTGCCAAAAATCCAAAAATAAAAGGCCTAATACTAAATACTTCAGGGCTAACTAAAATTTCACCATAAAACTTTTGCAAATTATCAGGCATTGAAAAAAACTTAAACGAAGGTAAATGACCAAAAAGATACGTCCTAATTTGACGCACAAGTCCCGTATAAGACCACAAATCGGGTCTATTTGTATCATTAAATTCAATTTTGATCTTATCGTAAACCGTATCAAACTCACAAATTTCAGCCTTGGCCATTTCAAGAACGGACACAAGCTCATCTTTCGTCAAATTTTTACCTATCTTTTCTAATAAAAGACTCTTATAAAATTCTACCTTAGGCATTTATTTTTCCTCGCCTCAATACAACAGCACCAATATCATGAGTAAAAAGCTCTCTTAAATCACTTAAACCTAAATGCATCAAAGCCATTCTATCAATGCCAATACCCCAAGCAATAACGGGCACATCAATTCCAAAAGGTTTTGTAACCTCTGGCCTAAAAATGCCACTTCCTCCTAACTCAAACCAACCAAGCACAGGATGTTTCACATGAACTTCTATTGAAGGTTCTGTAAATGGAAAATAGGCAGGAACATATTTCACTTCAGTAGCACCTGCCAATTCTTTAGCAAAAATTTCAAGAAGACCCAATAAAGTTTTAATATTAGCATCTCCAATAACAATTCCTTCTGTTTGATAAAAATCAGCTCCATGAGTAGCATCAACTTGATCATATCGAAAACATCTAACAATGCCAAAATATTTACCAGGGTTTTTCGCATCAATTAATTGCCTTGCTGAAAGCACCGTACCTTGAGTTCTAAGTACCAATCTTTTTGAAATATTTTCGTTAAAATCATACCTCCAGCCTCTTGAACCTGTAGTATAACCATTTTCATGAACAGCCTTAACATTAGAAAAATAAGGCTCGGGTAAAAATGACAATGAACTTGGATTTTTGATATAATAAACATCTCGTACATCACGTGCAGGATGAAATTGAGGCATAAAAAGAGCGTCATTATTGAAAAATTCACTTTCAACTAAAGGACCATCAAATTCTTCAAAACCCAAACTTACAAGCTTATCCTTAACTTTAACAATATATTCTGAATAAGGATTAGCACGTCCAATGAAAGTTTTATGCGATGGAACATTAATATTATAAGCCCTAAAATTCTTACCTTCATAAGCTTTACTTCTTAAAATCTCAGGGGTCAACTTTACAATCTCATCACCTGTTAGATTATTAGCTTTAAGTTTAGATTTTACTTCTAACCCAAACTTGGAAAATTCAAATCTTAAGTCCAATTTTTCTATTATTTTAAATAACACATCACTAGCACCTTTTTTCCTAGAATAATTAGAAATAAGTAATAATTCATTTTGGGATAAATCATCTTCTAAAAGATCGTGGGATTGAGCTTTTAGAAGTAAGTCTTTAACGACTTTGTAACTAGCACGCTTTAAATCTTTAACAATAACTTTCTTGCCCAATCCTAAAGATAAAACTCCCTCTTTAGATAAATTACCAAATGCCCTACCAACATCTCTAGGATCAGTTTCTAACTCTAACGCCAGATTGGGCATTAAAACTGTTTTCTTAGACACAAGATTGATTATTCTCTCTTCAATTAAACCATTATTTAAAGCATCAATACCTTTTTCAGTTATACGATAAAACACATTAAACTTTCTAAAAGTTTCTCTCAAAATACCCTTAGAAACAAGCCATTCAATTGTTTTATTTGATTGCCCTTCATTATAAAGTAAGTCTTCAGCAAGTCTTAAGGCATAAATTTTATCTCCCTCTTTATAATTTAAAATTACTTTTATCTCAAGAGGGTGTAATGTCTTTACTACCTCAAATCTATTCTCCACAAAATCATCCTTTTAATCGTCATTTTTACTAATAATTCCAAGTTCCAAAATAAGCTCAACCTCTCCAAGAGATAACTTGGTAGCTCTTGAAATTTCCAAAGCACTCCAACCTTGTTTCATAAGCTTAATGACAGAATCTCTAACTGTCTCATTAGCAAGACCAATATTATCTTTATACTTAGATTCTGTTTTTACAAGAATTCCAAGGGTTTTTATTCTCTCTTCAGCAGCAATATTTAAGTTTTCTAGACGAGTCTCAGATTTTGCAACCTTTTCTCTTATACTTCTAGTATGTTCCAATTTACTCTCAATCTCTACTAGCATATCCTTAAGAGTTTGAGCATTATTTAGGACTTCTTGTGATAAATCTTTACTTACCAGTAGTTCTGACATAATCCCTTTTAACTCACCAAGACTCTGTTCAAAACCAGAGCTTTCTTTAAATAAGACATGCATTCTACTTTCTATTTCATTTATCAAATCAAAATTTCTATCAACAGATTCTAATGTAGACTTTAATATGCTATCTTTATTACTAATCCTATCATAACTATCAAGGATATCATTCTGAGTTTCCCTTATTTCCTTAAGTTTAGTCTTATAAACCTGTATTTCATCATAAGATTCTATAAATTTCTTATATCTCTCTTTAAAGGAAGCATAAAAATCAAGAAATTGAGCAAGATCCTTTTTAATCCCCTCAATATCTATTTGATGCTTCTTTAAATCATTAAATACCTCAATAACGTCTGATGCTCTAATTTTAATATCTCCAATTTCTCTAGCGATACTTTCAAAATCACCTTTATACCCTTTAACAAGATTTATTTCATTTGCTAAAGTTTCCCTCAACTCCTCTAATTTATCTTTAAAATAATAAACTTCTTTAAGAAGCTCACTATTTTTATCTAGCTCAACTTCAAGTCTCTTAAAATTTTCAAGCTTAGAGCTCATGACAGTATAGCTACTATCAAACTCTTCTCTCAAATCAGCCTTATATACAATGAAATCATTCTTAATCTCATCTATAAAATTATTAAGTTCACCATCATAGCTTAATACTTTCATCTTAAGTTGTGATACATTATCATCAATACCTTTAATCATGAGTTCATATTTATCCCTAAATTCAGATTCTATACCACTAACTTGGAGCTCTAAGTTATCTCTTAAAATTTTTATCCCTTCTTCTGAATAATTCAAATTATTCTTAATCTCATTTTCAAACGCAACATATTCTTCTCTCATGGAACTAGAAAAAGAATCATAATTTTCTCTAATTGTTTTCTCAATATCAATTCTATATGTATTCACCTTCTCAGAAAGATTTAAAATATCATCTTGAATCAATTTTACTTGGGCATCAAAACCACCCTTATCATTTGCAAATTTATTTACAATATCTTGCTTTTCTTTTTCAAGTCTAGAAAACACTAAATTGAATTCATACTCCAATTTTTCATTAGCTTCAATGATCTTATCTTCAATATCCTTTTGTTGACTTAAAAACTTAATTTCCACTTGTGTCGCAAGATCTTCAACATGAGAACTTATTTTTTCATTGATAGATTTAATCTTAAAGTCCATGAAATTTTCAACATCTAAAACTTTACCCTGAACATCATCTGAAATATTTTTCAAATTAAGATAAGATCTATTTTCAAATTCCTTAATATCCGCATTCAAATGATCAGAAATTTCTTTTGCTCTCTGATTAACACTATCTTTAATGCCTTCAAAATTACTCTCAATAGCAGAAACATCCCTTTTAATTTCATGTAAACTTCTTTTTGTAATACTAGCTTGTTCTTCAAGCTCTTTGTAAGCACTTTTTTGCCAATTTGTAATATCATCTTTAACTTTTAAAAACCAAGAATTAACATTATTTGTACGATCATCTACAAGTTTAATAAACTCATCTATCCGGCCGGTAAGATTAGTTTCCAGAAAAACTATCTTACTCTCCACATCTCTTCTTTTAATCTCAAACTCTTTATCAAACTCTGAATATAAACTTTCTTTATTAAGTACAAGTTCCCTCTCAATTTCAACCTTAAAATTCTTCATAATGCTTGCCTTATCTTCTAAGTTCTTAATTAACTCTCTCTCTAAATTTTCAATTCTCTGATCTGAATATGCCACAAAACTTTCCAAAGAACCTTTTAAACTATCACTTCTTTCCTTTAAATCTTTAAAAAAATCTTCCTCAAGAAGTTTAAGATGAGATGATACATTGTAGTAAGAATCCTCTTTAAGTTTTAATACACCCCCTTCAATATTTTCCAAACTTAACTTAAGTTCACTAAGATTTTTCCATTGTTCTTTAATCTCCCCATCCATCTTTTCACTTGAACGGGAAAGTTGGCTACCTAACGCAGAAATACATGTATTTAATCTATTTTCCATCTCAAGATGCATATTAGAATACTTGTTATCAAGTTCAGCATACTTACTTGCAATAAGCCCATCAACCAAATTAGCTTGATCATCTATTCTCTTCTCTATAATCAACTGCCTCTCATCATATTTACCTTCAAGTTCAGCATATTTATCTGCAATAAGCCCATCAACCAAATTAGCTTGATCATCTATTCTCTTCTCTATAATCAACTGCCTCTCATCATATTTACCTTCAAGCTCCGCATATTTATCTGCAATAAGCCCATCAACTAAATTAGTCTTATCATCTATCTTCTTCTCTATAAGCAAATATCTCTCATCATATTTACCTTCAAGTTCAGCATATTTATCTGCAATAAGCCCATCAACTAAATTAGTCTTATCATCTATCTTCTTCTCTATAAGTAAATGCCGCTCATCATATTTACTTTCAAGCTCCATATATCTTACATCAAGGACTTTGTCTATTTCATTATGATACTCGCCAATTTTATACTTTAAATCTCTCTCTATTATCTCAAAATTATCTTCAATTAACTTAATAGCAGATATTTTCTCATTAATACCATTTTCATATTTTTCCATCTCTTCATTAATTGCAGCAGTAGCTTTTTTCATATAAAGATCAAATTGCTCTTTCATTTCCTTCTCAACATCAGATTTAATGACACCAAATTGATGATATATGGTATCACTATCCTCTTCGATTCTCTTTCTTAAATCTTCTTCAAATTTTGAAATTTCTTTTGACATTCCCTCAATTATTTCAAAATTATGATCCATTTCAGAAATTTTTGCCCTTAAATGTTCATCATTATCTGTAAGTATCTTATATATTTCATCTCTAATCTTTGAAATAGCCCCTTCACTCTCAATAAAAAACGTTGAATATCTCTCTTCAAAATTATTCTCAATAATCTTAAATCTTTCTTTATAAAGATCATTTAAAAACTCGGATTTATCCTCAATATTATTCTTAAGTTCATTAATTACGCTTCTAAACTGTTCTTTTAGCTGAATAATATCATTATTTATGCTTCTCTTATAATCAATTGCTTCTTCTCGTCTAACTCTATACTGTTGTTCAATTTCTTTAAGAACTTCGCTAAATCTTAGCTCTTCTTTTTCTATTATGTCCTTAATTTTAATTTCAAAATTTTCAACTTGATACTTTGAAATCTCAAAAGATGATTTAAATTGATCTAAATTATCATCCATATTCTTACTAAGAATATCCATTTTATCTGTTAGTCTTCTATTTACATTTTCAATCTCATATCCTATTTCATTCTCCAATTTATTTGCAAGGGTTTCTGAATACTCTCTAGAATCAGATATTACTTTACTATATTTTTCATTAATTTCCCTATTCACATCATTGAATCTTGAATTAAGAGAATCAATGATAATATCAATACTTGCCTGAAACGAAGCAATATCTGTTCTTTTATCCTTAAGTAAACTATCAACTTCCTTAACAAACTCTTCTGACCGTTCTAAAACCGTAGCAAATTTTTTAGATAAACTTTCCTCAAGCTCCTTAGTATCTGAATCAAAATGACTCATAAGGTTCTTTAAAAGCTCATCGGCATATACATTACCTTGATTTCTAAACTCATCTATCTTTTCAAGATAATAACTCTCAAGCCCTTCAAAAGTACTCTTAAGATCTTTAATCTTTAAATTCATATCAGAATCAATCAAATCTATATCAATCTTTCCTGAAGATAATACGTTCTCAATATTAACCGATATTTCACTTAACTTACCTTGCCAATCATTAAGCTTACTATCTACCTCATTATTAAGCATATCTCTTTTACTTAAGATATCTTCTGATATTTTATTTAAAAAAGCATCTATCTGTTTCTGATTATCTATCTTAATCTCAGAAACCTTGTTCATCCTAGATTCAATAAACCCATCAAGTTCTGATCTAAGCTTATTTAAAAGCTCTTCACACTCAAGCTTAAAATCTTTAAGTCTATAATCAAGTTCACTTATATTGTCTTTAATTAAATTTTCTTTATTCGAAAAGTCTTCATTAAGCCCATTAAGCATCATAATAATTTTATCATGAATTATTTCAGCTTGATTATCAATAAATTCTTTAATCCCTGATAAGGTTTCTTCACTCTTATCATAAGATATATCTCTTAATTCTTTATACTTATCTAATATTGAACTCTCAAAGTCTTCTGTCTTTGATGTAACATATTCAAGTCTCACATTAAAATCTTTTTCAAGAGAATCGATCTTTGAAGAAGCTGATAAGAGTAAGTCTTCACTTGAAATCTTAATATCAAGTAAAGACTTGTTTAAAACAACAATCTCATTTTTCCAATTAGTATGCATATCCATTGCTTTTTTTTGAATATGTTCTGAGAGTTCATTGAAAATATTTTCACTAAGTTCTTTGCCCTTAATCCTTTGCGTTTCAACCAAATTCAAAAATTCTTCATTGGTATTATTTAACTGGGATTTAATGTCTTCTAAATTTAAACTCGCTTCCTTTTGCCAACTTTCACGCTGTAATTTGTCAGCTTCCATCTGCTTAACAAATTTACCTATATCCTCTCCATAATGACTCTTCAAATTAAACACTTCTGCATTAATATCAGCACTTATACTACTCAACTTGGATTCGAAATCCCTCCTTAAACTCTCAAAGTCTTGAACTAATAAATCATTTAAAGAATTTATTTCTTCATTTAGTTTGTTACTAGTAATTTCAAAATTTTGGTAATCATAATCTGATTTTTCAGCAATTTTAGTAAATCTTTCATTATATCTAATAGTAAAATCATCAATATCACGCTCAAACTTATCTGCAATATTTTTATACTTGCCCTCTATTTGAACTTCTAATTCACTACTCTTTAAATTCAGAGTTTCTAAGAGAGTCTGATACTTTAAATTAATACTATTATCTAAAGATGAATAATCATTAACAAATCTTTCATTCATTTCTTTAAGCTCTGAACTTAAGTTACTATCCAACTTGGAAAACCTATCTTGAATATCTATACTGATATTTGAAAGTTTAAATTCGAATTCGTTTCCAATATCATTCATTCTTGAGAATATATCATTGCTAAAACTACCAATATCCTCTTTAACTTTTTCCTTAAATTCAACATATATTCTATTAGAATCATCTTCAAGATCATCAAGCAACATCCTAACACCACCTTGAACACTCTCTATCCTAGAATTAGCATCCTTCAAACTACCATCTATCCTATCTCTTATTTCCTTATCAAATTGATTAATCTTACTATCATACTCTCTATAAATATCACCAACATTAGATTCAAGTTGCACTCTAAACTGCTCTAAAATATCTGAAAATTGCTCTTCATATTGCCGCATCTCTTGTCTTATAGTCTCTTCAAGAGAATTCAATCTAGAATAGACACTGTCCTTAAAAACAGAACTTAGAGAAGAAATCTCATTGTCTACTAACACCAACTTGCCTTCAAGTGTGTCTTTTATTTGCTTAGAACGATCATCAACATACATAAAGACTTCATCAAATTTTATCTGTAGTTCCTCATTCAATTTAGCAAAAATAAAGTCTTCTTTATCATGAATTTTAGTCTTAGCTTGTTCTACAATAAGATCAAGAGAATTTTCTATTGATTTATATTTAGTTTCATATATATTAAAAGAATCTTCCATTGACTTATTATAATTATCTATGCTGGTTTCAATTTTAAATAAAAACTCCTTAAAGTCATTCTCAAGCTTTTCATTCCCTTTATCCAAAATCTCTCTCTTTTTCTCTTCAATCATTACCAAAGATTCTTGATAAGACATAAGCTCTCTGTCCAACTTATCCATTCTTACACTAAAATCTTTAATAGTGTTATCAAACTTATCCCAACTCTCAATCTTGATACTCTCAAGACTCTCCCTATTCGTCTTATCAAATTTATCAAACACTGTACCTAATCTAGAATCAATAGAATCAATCTGAGAATTAAAATTCTTTAAGGTTTTTGAAAGTTTATCTACTATTTTCCCATCCACTTGAAGTCGTTGTATATTATCTTGCACCTTAAGGGCCATGTCATCCAAATCTTTAAGCATAGAATCATGATAAGCAATCTTTTTTTCAACTTCTGCAAAATCATTGCTCTTATTTTTAATTTTATGCTGGACTTCATCTATCCTTTTTATAATCTCTATACTAGAACGTTGATACGCTTCCATATCAACAGCAAGATTATTAATCTCTTTTGTCTTCTCATCAATAAAATCCTCAAGGTTATCCTTAGCAATATCAATAAATTTCTTAATCTTATCTAAAGCCCTTGAACGTCTATCATAATGCCTATAAATTAATAAAATCACAAAAACCAATACAAGATTAACCAAAACGGTTACAAAATCTATCATAAATATTTTATCCACACTCTATATATTTAAAAGTATATATCTTTGCAAGTCTTTATAATTACTAAAGATAAAATCACACTTAATATCTTTAAACAACTTTTTTTTAGCAAGATAAGCTGTTCTCATAAATACACCACTAGCACCCAAAATATCATATTCATAAGAATTGCCAACATATAAAATATGATTACTACCTATACCTAATTCATCTATAATCCTTAAGAAAGCCATCTTATTCGGTTTTAAGTAACCGGTATCTTCTGATGAATAAAGAATATCCCAAAAATCATCTTTAATGCCTAACAAATTACTCATACGATTTGCAATAGGAAAATCTGACATTACTCCTAATTTTATTCCCTTAGATTTAAGAGAATAAATCAAATCATGCACACCAACATACGGCTTAAACTTTTTAAACTTATTACTAAAAGATTTACCGTAATATATTTTATCTAATAAAAATTCACACCTAGTCTTATCAACACCTAGATAATTAGAAAGCATTTCAAGCTGCATAGACATCAACTCATCTCTATTAGAAGGAGCACTTTTCCCACTTTGTAAAACCCTGATTTCCTTTCTTACCTTTTTGAAAGCTAAAAAAAATTTAATATTCTTTAAAAACTCAGGTAACATCGCTAAATTCATACTAATTTCAGGATAAAGAGTTCCATCAAGATCAAACACTACAGCCTTTATCATAATATTTAATTACTTATCCTTTTTAGTAGTGGCACTATAGATACATTCTTTGGAACCTTGGCCCTAACTAAATGAATATATGAATTTGGATACCGACTCTTAAGTGATTTAATTGAAGTTTCATCGTTAACTTCCATTACAGATACCCTAAAAATAGATTCCTTATCAATAAATGGAAACAACACGACAATATGTTTATGAAAAACCTTACCTGGAAACCCATCAATTGTTGTATTAATAGAGCCAAAATACATATGACCAGGCTCCTTTAAGGCTAAATAATATAAAATAAACTCTAAATTATCAATCGAATATCCACGACTTTCAATATATTTAAGAAAACCAATATTATTGACATCCAACTCCTTAACCTTAGATAAATCCAGATCAGCATTAATATTTTTAAGCTTATAGGCAATATTACGAGTCCAATCAAGTCCAAAAAATGGATCCCTACTAAATTCATAGTACTTAGTAAAACTATTACCTCTAATACCAATATGCTTAACCTTAAGATCCCTTATTTTCAAAAGCTTTCCTGTCATTGCCTTATAAATTGAATCTGCTACCCATTTACCAAATCCAGAACAATTAAATCCTAAAGGTTGCCTTTGAGGCTCGCCCGTCCTAATATACACCATTTCACCCAATTCATTCATTGCCCCATCATTAACCTCAGATAATGAAAAGAACTTCAAAAATGATCTCAAACTGTCAACAATATTAGAAATATTATCATAAGCCTCAAGATACCTGGGTCTAAAAAGCTCAAAATCAACAAAATTACTAATATATCTAGCTACTTCTAGAAAAGAACCAGTAGCAATATCAATGATTTTAAAGGGCAATTTAATATCTTTATAAATGAAAGTATTGATTAAATAAAAATCAGCACTGGAATAAACATCGCCTGCTTTAATCCTAATAAAAGTATCTGCTCTATTTAAGAAAAATATCTTTACCTGTTCAATACCATATTTCCCAACCTTAATTACATAAGAGCCTGGAAAAATGTAAGACACACCATCTTTGCGATTAAAAAAGGAATAGTAAGCATAATCTCCCAATATTGAATTTGATACTTCAACATAATAATCATCTGAAATATAATATTTTTGAGGTTCTATCTTAAAAGCAGTATTCCTTGAATTAAAATATTGTGCATAGTTTGCCCTTACACTAAAATCATAAAAAAAATTCTCAAAGGCAAAGAGATTTAGATTGGCAATTATAAAAAATAAAAATATATATCTCACTTTAAGTCTCTTGTTTTTTTTCTCAGTTCTATTAAAACTGGAATGTTATAATAACCAATTTTACGAATATTATTTACTAAATAATTATAATAAGAATTTGGAAAATTAGTTATTCTATTCGCAAATAAAATAAACTTAACAGGATTAATACCAATCTGAGTTATATATCTAACTTTATGTGAAGCATTCAAATGATAATCCTTAATCCATAAACTTAACATCTTATTCAAATCAGATGTACTTATTTTAAGTTCAAGCTGTTTTTTTAATTTAATTGCTTCTTTAAAAAGATTATCTAATCCCTCTTTGTTATGAACAGATATCTTTAATATGGGAGAAAAACTCAAAATTGGAAAAGAAAACCTAACACGCTCCTTTAAAGCCTCAAAACAACCGCTCTTTGACTTTACAAGATCCCACTTAGTAAAAACAATAATAATCCCTTTTCCTCGTTTAGTTGCATAATGAGCAATTTTTTTATCTTGCATCGTCAAATCTTCTTTAACATCAACTAATAAAAAGACAATATCCACCATATCAATTACTCTTAAAGCTCTACTCACAGAATAATGTTCAATAAGTTCACTTACTCTTGATCTCCGCCTTATTCCAGCCGTATCAATAAGTTCAAATGTCTTACCATTCCTTTTAAATCTTGATTTAATAAAATCCCTTGTAGTACCCGCCATAGAAGACACAATTGAAACTTCACATCCTGCTAAAGAATTAATAAGAGTAGACTTTCCTGAATTTGGCTTGCCGATAATCCCAATTTTAATATCAATAAAATCATCATCACTTTCCAATGTGCCTACTGAGTTTTTCAAAAAAATTCTTAAACTATTAATTCCTTTTCCATGAGTCGCACTAATTAAAAAGATCTTCTTAAAACCCAATTTGTGAAATTCATAACCCAAGACTTCCCTGTGATGACTATCGATTTTATTTAAAACCAAAATTATCTTATCACTATATTCTCTTAACCGATCAATAAGCTCATAATCCTCTGATAACATTTCATTTACATCCAAAACAAGTAATATTAAATCAACACTATCAAGTAAACTTATAAACTTATTAACCACAAGCTTGCTAAGTTCATCCTTTGCAAGGGTAAATCCACCAACATCAATCAAATAAAACTTATAAAAATCTACTGTGCAAATCTCCTTTATCACATCCCTAGTAACTCCATAAATTTCATCAGTAATACTTCTATTTGAACCTAAAAGCTTATTAAACAAAGTAGATTTTCCAACATTTGGCCTGCCAGCAATAAGAACACTTTTATAATCTTTCAATTTAGAATCAATCAAAGCTAACCTGCCTCTTTTTTTATGTAGGTATTTTTATTATAATATCAAATATTACAGCTTTATGCCAATTATAACTGGATATCCAATTGAAAAGGAAAAAAAAGAATAGTAGAAGAAAAAAAAGTAACTTTAATCATATAGATACATTTTTAATATTATTTGCAGTATCCTTAACAGGATTGTGCTTGTTACTGATCGTCAAAAATTCACTCATTAAAAATATATTCAATGAAAAAGTTGGAAATAATGACAATTTTGAATTTAGTCAATCAAAACCAAATAAGATAGAAGCAATGCTCGATAATGCAAAAAGCGAAACTATTCAAATACTTAACAATGAAAAATTTTTAATCAAACCACCCGAAATACAAAAAATAGAAGAAGAATTTAAATATCAAGAACAAAAACACTTAAAAAATAAAAAGGAAATTAAGCTATATTTTATAAAAGTTACAGCTGAGGGACATTTCCTAAAACAAGGGATTAAAAGAACTATTCAATACGATAAAAATATTCTAAACGAAACATTAAAATCTCTAATTAACGGGCCTAATGAATATGAACTCAAAAATAATTTCTTAAGTCTAATTCCTATCAATACCAAAATATTAAACTTAAGTATAAATGATGGAATTGCTCATATCAATTTATCTAAAGAGTTTTATGAAAATAGTTTTGGAGTAGAAGGAACAATCAATCAGATCAAGCAAATTGTTTTAACATGTCTTGAAATTCAAGGCATAAATGGAATAACGTTAAAAATTGAAAACAATCCAATAATACTTGAGGATTTAAATTTAGATTTTTCAGGGACCTTAGATAACCACAAACTCGCAAAATATTAAAACTTAATATCGCCAAGAAGTCCAAGAGATTTCTCAAGATTTATTGAACTATCTTTAACAACCAGAAACATAAATTCTTGATTGCCCTTCCGTCCTTTAGTTGTAAGCTTTAATATATTTTTAATTTGTAAGTTATTATAATAAAACTTTTTAATTACCTTATCTAATATCTTACTTAAATACCTATTTTCAACTATACCATTAAAATTTTTTATATATAAATCTAATCCTTTAAGCTCAAATTGAGGTTTAACAAGAACAACAATAAGATTATCAGAAAGTCTATCAATTAAATTTGCACATATACTTATTACAGAACGAAAAGAAACATCGATAACAGCTAAATTAGGTTGTACATCAAATTGTTTAATATCAAAAATATTAGTCTTTTCACAAACTCTAACCCTAGGATCAGTTCTTAGTTTATAAGAAAGTTGATTAAATCCAACATCAACTGCATAGACTAACTTTGCACCACCTTGTAAAAGACAATCTGTAAAACCACCCGTCGAAGCACCAACATCAATACAAATTTTATCTTTAACTGTAATATTAAATGATTCTAAAGATTCAAAAAGTTTATTTCCTCCTCTTGAAACAAATTGCCTAGATTTACCCTCTACTAAGTCTATTTTACTATTTTTAAACAATAAAACCTTAGGATTTCTTTCTTTGTGAGAATTGACATAAACCCTACCAGTTAAAATTAAAATCCTCAATTCTTCTCTTGTTAAACTTGGATAATTTTTACAAAGAATATTTAACAAACTATTTCTGTATTCTTTCAATTTTCAGAGCACGTCCTGTCTTTAAATGAGAAGTAATAACAACCCCCTGTATAATAACATCCTCTTCAACAGTTTCTGTTCTTAAAACTACATATTCAAGCAATCCTTTAAGAGAAATCTCAGGATTAAATCCTATCACAGAGTTCAAACTACCAGTCATCCCAAGATCGCTAATATAAGCAGTACCTTTATCTAGGATTCGCTCATCTTGTGTCATTATATGAGTATGCGTACCAACAACCCCCGTTACCAACCCATTTAAAAAATATCCAAAGCTCTCTTTCTCATAATTACTCTCAGCATGAAAATCAACAAAAATAGTTTTAACTTTACTTCTAATCATATTCACAATTTTTTTTATATTTTCAAAAGGGTTTTTAACAATAAAAGTCATTCCTAAAAATCCCTGAATGTTTATAACAGCAACCTTTTCTTTTTTAATATTTAAAATACAATAACCATGCCCCTCAAGTAAATCGGAAAAATTATTTGGTCTTAAAATATATTCCTGCTTATCTAAATATTCCCTTATACTATGATCTGCATAAACATGATTACCAGTCGTAATAACATTTA
Organism: Borrelia coriaceae; assembly: GCF_023035295.1. Taxonomy (NCBI): domain Bacteria; kingdom Pseudomonadati; phylum Spirochaetota; class Spirochaetia; order Spirochaetales; family Borreliaceae; genus Borrelia; species Borrelia coriaceae. The sequence continues at coordinate 514,265 of NZ_CP075076.1, read as the reverse complement.
CACCTGCTTTAAAAAGATTCTCTGCTATCTCAGGAGAAATTCCAAAACCACCTGAAGAATTTTCTCCATTAACGATTGTCAAATCTATATTATACTTCTCCTTAAGATTTTTAAGATTAAAAAAAACCTTTTTAAGTCCCCCATTACCTATAATATCTCCAATGATCAAGGCTCTAATCACATCATTATCTTGCATACTCAATAACTCTAGTTTCACGAATAATAGTAACTTTGATTTTACCAGGATATCTCATTTCAATTTCTATTTTTTTGGCAATGTCTCTTGCAAGAATAGTAGCTTTTTCATCATTAACTAATAAATTATCAACAATGATTCTAACCTCACGACCCGCTTGAATTGCATAACATTTCTGAACACCCTCAAATCCATATGCAATCTCTTCAAGTCTCTTAAGTCTACTTATATAATTGTTCAAACTCTCACGTCTTGCACCAGGACGAGATGCAGAAATAGCATCAGCTATTTGCACAACGATAGCCTCAAAACTCTCAGGCTTTATTTCATTATGGTGAGCAGCAATAGCATTGACCACAATATCGCTTTCTCCACAACTTTGAGCAAGCTCAGCACCAGTAATAGCATGCCCTTCACTATTCTCAGAAATACTCTCCATCCCCTTTCCAATATCATGCAAAAGACATGCTCTTTTAACAACAACAGGATCTAATTTCATCTCCTTAGCTAAAATTTCTCCAATTATTGCTGTTTCTTTTGAATGGCTTAAAACATTCTGACCATAACTGCTTCTAAAGTAAAGCCTTCCAAGACCTCTAATAAGCCTTTTATCAAATCCATGTATATTTAAATCAAATACTGCCTTCTCGCCTTCTTCAAGAATAATATTGTTGACCTCATTAGTAACACTATAGACAATTTCTTCAATTCTTGCAGGATGAATCCTCCCGTCTGAAACGAGTCTCTCAAGAGTTCTTTTAGCTATTTCTTTTCTTACTGGATCAAAACAAGATATAACAACAGCCTCAGGAGTATCATCAATAATAATATCTGCACCTATTAATGTTTCAAGAACCCTAATATTACGGCCCTCTTTACCGATGATTCTACCTTTCATCTCATCATTAGGCAGCTCAACGGAAGTAACTGTAAACTCAGAACTGACCTCTGTTACTATGCGTTGCATAGTAGAGACCAATATATCTTTAGCTACCTTATCCGCTAAAAGTTGAGCTTCTTGTTCACTCTTATTAATAATGATTTGAGCATCTCTTTTAGATTCATTTTCAATCTTTTCAATTACAATTTTTTTTGCTTCTTCTTTTGTAAGGCCAGCAATATCTTCTAACTTTTTAACAAGAGATAATTCCTTATCTCGTATTATTTTTTCCTTTTGCTCAAATTCCTTAAGCTTAAAATCAATCCTACTTTGCTGCTTATCAAGAGCTGATATTCTCTTATCTAAAGTCTCTTCTCTTTGTAATAATCTTCTCTCCAAATTAAAAACTTCATTTTTTCGTTCTCTTATCTCCCTATCCTGCTGGTTCTTCTCTTTAAGCATTTGAGCTTTTGCATGTGAAATAACTCGTTTTTTTTCATTTTCTATCTCTAAGATTGCCTCTTCTTGTACTTTTCTTAGCTTTTTCTCTAAATTTAATAAAGAAAATTTACCTAAAATAATTCTTATTATAAAACCTAATACAATACCTAAAATACCAGCAAGAATAGAAGAAAAAGTAATATATGACATACAACTTACCCCCTATTCCACCAAACCAATTAAACATAAATCCTTTGGATATAATTTAATATGTAAGACTATTACTTTTCTTCTAAGGTTTTATCAACTAGTTCAAGAATTGCCATCTCAGCTGCATCCCCATACCTTTGTCCTAGCTTAATAACCCTAGTATAACCACCCTTTCTCTCTTTAAAGATAGGGGAAATTTTTGTAAATAATTTATTAAGAATATATTTATCATGTATAAATTTTGACACCTCTCTTCTATTATGCACGCTGTCACTCTTAGCCCTAGTAATTAATTTTTCAGCAAATCTCTTAACTTCATCCAATTTTGCCTTAGTAGAAGTTATTTTTTCATGCCTAAAAAGAGAAATTACCATATTTCTTAAAAGTGCCTTCCTATGACTTGATTTCCTATCTAACCTATTAAATCCTACCTTAGTCTTCATATAAAAATGGTCTCCCTTCTAATGAGATATTTTATCGTTTTTATTCAATATTTTGAGAGCTTCTGATTTAGACATCCCCAAAAATAATCCATAAGCACTAAGTTTTTCAACTATTTCTTCTAAACTTTTTTTCCCAAAATTCCTTGCTTTTGAAAGTTCTTCTGCACTTTTACTAATCAGTTCTCCTAAAGTTTTAACATTTTCCTTAGTTAAACAATTAAGGGACCTTACAGACAAATTTAATTTTTCAATATTTATACTAAGTACATCAGAATCCTTAAACTCAGAACCCTCAACAGAACACACAACCTTATCTTCAAAATTAACCAATGGAAGTAAAAAGTCCCTCACTATAGAAGCCGCCTTTTTAATTGCATCCTTAGCACTAATTACACCTGTTGTCCAAATTTCCATAACAAGCTTATCATAATCGGATCTCTGTCCAACCCGAGTATCCTCAACAGAATATGTTACCTTTTCTATTGGGGAAAATATAGAATCAAGTGCAATGGTATTAACTTCTTCTAAATACCTAGCATTCTGTTCAGAAGAAACATACCCTCTTCCATAATTAATTTGAAATTCAAAATCCAAATCTGCCTCACTTGAAAGTGTAGCAATGACTAAATCTTTATTAAAAACCTCAATACCCTCTCTTTCAAAATGCGATGCTTTTAAAACACTAGTATCTTTCCCATTAACAGAAAGACTTATTGTTGTACTATCAACTCCCTCATCTAACTTTAAATGAATATTCTTAATATTAGCAATTACCTCAAGAGTATCCTCTACAACACCAGGTATTAAATCAAATTCACTTGAAACGATCTTTAAAGATCCACCTTGATTAGACTGAATTCTCATAGCAGAAACAGCATACCCTTCAATAGAAGACAGTAAAACCCGCCTTAAAGTGTTTCCAATAGTAACACCAAAACCTTTTTCAAAAGGATACATGACAAATTTTCCATAAGAGCTATCATCCTCTTCTCTTAAAAATTCAATCCTATCAGGTATAGTAAAATCTTTCAAAAGCTTTCCTAAAGACATCAATAGCTCCTCTGACTAAACTCGTCTAGTTTTTTTAGGCCTACACCCATTATGTGGTATTGGGGTAACATCTGAAATTGACTTAACAACTATGCCGGTTGCTCCAACAGTTCGTATAGCAGACTCTCTACCAATCCCTGGACCTTTAACAAAAACATTAATATAATTAATGCCAAAATCTTTAACTTTACCTAAAGCCGCTTCTGCAGTCATCTGAGCAGCATAAGGAGTTGATTTTTTAGCACCTTTAAATCCCATTCCACCTGCACTTGCCCAAGCTAAAGTATTCCCTCGCATGTCTGATACAGTTACGATTGTATTATTAAAAGTAGCCTGTATATAAACATTACCTTCACCAATACTTCTTTTGACCTTTTTTTTATTAGTTGATACTTTTGCACTCAAACCTTTCTCTCCTATTAAGCAATAACACCTTTATTTAGTAGCCATCTTCTTATTAGCCACAGTTTTTCTTTTTCCCTTCCTAGTTCTTGCATTAGTTTTGGTCCTCTGCCCTCTTAAAGGCAAACCTTTCCTATGTCTAAGTCCTCTATAACATGCAATATCCATAAGCCTTTTAATAGACATAGCTAACTCACTTCTAAGCTTCCCCTCAACAATATAATCACTCTCAATTACTTTTCTAAGTTTATTAACCTCATCATTATCTAAATCTTTAGCCCTTTTATCTGGCAAAATACCTGTTTTTTTACAAATTTCTAAAGCACTAGCTCTTCCTATGCCATAAATAGACGTAAGAGCGATCTGAAGTTGTTTGTTATTTGGCAAATCTATTCCTGCTATTCTAGCCATTTTTTCCCCTTATTTTTGTCTTTGCTTATGTTTAAGATTATCACAAATAATTCTTAAAACACCTTTTCTCTTTATAACTTTACATTTTTCACAAATTGGCTTCACACTTACTCTAACTTTCATAAATTACTCCTAAATTTTCTGTAAAAAAGCATACTTTTTGCTAGTTCCACGAGACAATCCTTGAGTCTTTAAATATGCATCAATCTGAATTAATGTATCAAGAGCCACTCCTACCATGATAAGCAATGAAGAACTACCCATAATCTTTGAGACATCATAAGGAAATCTAAAAATATTCTGCACTAAAAACGGAATAATTGCAATAATGGATAAAAAAATGGAACCTGAAAATAATGTTCTATTCATAATTTTATCTAAATAACCTTCCATTTCATCCGCCTTAATACCTGGAATAGTCCCCCCATGTTTTCTAATATTATTACTTATATCTTTAGGACTCAATTGTATTTTTGAATAAAAATATGTAAATCCTATTATTAAGACTACATTCAATAATGTATAATAAATCCCATTCGGTCTTAAATAAGATAAAATTTGTCTTGAGAGAACAGAAGTTCCGGCAAATCCACTCAAAATTTGCAAAGGCAAAGTAATAAGAACAGACGCAAAAATAACAGGCAAAACACCTGATGGATTAAGTTTAATTGGTAAATATGAACTAACTGTATTCTTTGAATTGGATCTAGCATAATGAATAGCAATCCGTCTTTGAGCCTTATACTCATATATGATTGATATCACAACCACAATAAAAATACTTAAAACTAATATCACAAAGACAGGATTAATACTTTGAGATGGATCTCTCATACTTTGAAAAAGATCAAATAACGCCGCCTGAAGTCTAACAACTATCCCTGAAAAGATTATTAAAGATACACCATTACCAATGCCTCTCTGATTAACTTGTTCACCAAGCCACAAAAGAACAAAAGTACCCGTTGTAACTGTTAAAATAGCAATAAAAATGTACCTATAAAAAGGCATATTAACTGCACCTGGAATACTTTTGGCATAAAGACTAGTAGCATATCCTTGGGCTACTGCCGCAACAATTGTTAGATATTTTGTATATTTTTTTATTTTTTTCCTTCCATTATCTCCTTCTTGCATCTTTTTAAAAGAAGGAAAAGAATAAACAAGCAGCTGAATAATAATTGATGCTGAAATATAAGGACCTATGCTAAGCATAAATATGGAAAAATTACTAAAAGCACCACCTGAAAAAAAATCAAAATAATTAGTAATTGAAAAATCTGACTGGGACTTAAAATAACTTCTAAGAGCTACAGGATCTATTCCTGGTATTGGCAAATAAGAGCCAACTCTAAAAATAAAAAGAATAAACAGAGTAAATAAAAATTTGCTCCTTAAATCCTTAATTGTAAATAAATTAAAAAACAAACCCTTCATTTCACTACCATTTTAAACCAATTTAATACCGCAACCAATTTTTGTTGCCAATTCTTCAGCAGACTTTGAAATACGCGAAACTTCAAAATTCACCCTTTTAGTAAGCTCGCCATTAGCCAAAATCTTGATATTTTTTTTATTTTTACCTATAAGACCCTTTTGAAATAGGGTACTATAATTTACTAAATCTCCGGCTTCAAATTTTTTATCTATATCTCCAAGTCCAACAATTTCATACTTCACTTTATAATCATGATTGGAAAAACCCCTCACTGGAAGTCTTCTATAAAGAGGAGTTTGCCCCCCTTCAAAACCAATTCTTGGCGAAGTATTTCTAGCTTTTTGACCCTTTTGACCTCTACCAGAGGTTTTCCCAAGCCCAGAACCTGGACCCCTACCAACAATTTTGTGAGACTTATTAGCTCCTAAAGGCCTCTTTAGCTTAATCATTCTTTACCTCACTTAATAAAACCATGTTAATCACACTATTAAGCATCCCTCGAATAGACTTATTTAAAACATGAATCCTTTTATCCCCTATTCTCTTAAGACCTAAAGCTTTCAATGTTTTAACCTTCTTTTCTAATTTTCCAATAAGACTTCTCTTAAGTTCAACTTCTATCTTGATGTCGCTCTTAATAAGAATTTCTCTATTCTTCTCCATCTTGTGAATAAAAGCCCTATTCTTAAATCTAGATCTTGATGCTTTAAATCTAATTTTTTTAAGCTGAAGTCGTAATTTTCTCTTAATCATACACTAACTCCACAAAGTCCTTAAAGTTTTGCCTCTTATTTGTGCTACTTTTCTAGCATCCAAAACCAAGTCAAATGCTCTAAAAGTTGCCTTTACCACATTCATAGAATTATTTGAACCAAGAGATTTACTTAAAATATCATGGACTCCTAATGCTTCCATTACAGCACGAACAGGCCCACCTGCAATAATGCCAGTACCTTGGGTTGCCGGCTTAATTAAAACTTTAGCTTTTTTAAAATCTCCAATGACCATATGAGGAAGAGTACCCTTTCTAATAGGGACAAACCTTAAATTCTTCCTAGCATTCGTTAAACTCTTCTTTATTGCATCACTAGCATCATTGGCTTTACCAAAGCCCCAACCAACTTGACCTTCACCATCACCAACAACCATAAAAGCAGAAAAAGAAAACCTTCTCCCACCTTTTACAACTTTAGTTACCCTATTTAATGATATCAATTTCTCTATTTGCTTCTTATGAACTTGAGCTTCCACTATAATTCCCCCTAAACATCAATACCGGATTCACGCAAAGAAGTTGCAAAACTTGCAATAAGACCGTGATATTTATAACCATTTCTATCAAAAATAAGTTTACTTATATTTTTATCTCTAAGTCTTTTAGCAAGAATTTCACCAAGTTTCTTTGCATCATCAATATTTTTGTTCAATTTAAGATCCTTTTCAATAGTAGAAACACTTGCAAGTGTATGACCTGCCACATCATCAATAACTTGAACATAAAAATATTTATTAGACTTAAAAACTGTAACCCTAGGCCTATCTGCAACACCAAATCCAATTTTATTCCTTATTCTCTTTTTACGCTTTATATTCCTTTTTTCAGCTTCTTTTACTTTTTTCATAACTACTCACCTAAAACCTATTTTTTTACCCCTGATTTTCCTACTTTTCGTCTGATTATTTCACTATCATATTTAATTCCTTTACCCTTATATGGTTCTGGAACCCTTAAACTCCTAATCTCAGCAGCAACTTGGCCAACTCTACACTTATCTATTCCCTCAACAGCAATCTTGGTATTACCATCAAGACGAATATTAATTCCTTCAGGGATTACATACTCAAATTGAGTTGAATATCCCAAGTTAAAAAAAAGACTTGTTCCTTGTTGCTCAACCCTATACCCTATACCACTAATAGTCAGAGATTTAGAAAACCCATCAGATACTCCCTTAACCATATTAAAAATTAAACTTCTATAAAGCCCATGAAAAGACCTTGTTTGTTTATCATTAAAAGAACGCTCAACAACAATATTGTTATCCTCAATTTTAACCTTAATGTTATTCTTTATCTCTTGGCTTAATTTGCCTCTCTTTCCCTCAACTGTTACTATGTTGTCTTTAATATCAACTTTCACAGAGTCAACTATATTTATAGGAAGTTTACCAATACGTGACATATTTACCTACCTCTTAGCCTTACCAAACTGAGCAAATTAGCTCACCACCCACTTTATTATCTTTGGCTTGCTTGCCAGTAATAACACCTCTTGAAGAAGACACTATTAATATGCCATACCCATTTTTTATTCTTGGCATATTTTTGTATGAAGAATAAACTTTTCTACCAGGAGTTGAAATAGCATCTATTCTATTTATAGCCGGATTTCTATTATTATCATAATTTAACATTGCCTTAATAAAAGGAATACCCTTTTTATCAAAAATATTATAATTTTTAATATAACCCTCTTCCTTTAGAATGTCTAAGATAGACTTATTTATTTTAGACATCTTTAAGTCTACATATTCATGCTTAACCCTACTTGCATTTCTTATCTTAGTTAACATATCTCCTACTGAATGCGTAACAGCCATAAATTCTCCTTACCAGCTTGATTTTGAAACACCAGGAATTAATCCTGCAGATGCATGATTCCTAAAGCATATACGACACATACCAAAATCTCTCATATACCCCTTTGGACGCCCACATAATTTACATCTGTTTTTCTGCCTCGTTTTATATTTTGGATTTCGTAAGGCCTTAACTATCATTGACTTTTTAGCCATAAATAAAAACTCCTTTAATTACTAAATGGCATACCAAACTTAGAAAGCAAAGCTTTACCCTCTTTATCGTTTAAAGCTGTAGTTACTATTGTAACATTCAAGCCAGAGATCCTCTCTATTTTATCATAATCTATTTCAGAAAATATTATTTGCTCAGCTATTCCAAAAGAGTAATTACCATTACCATCAAAAGCATTGCCATTTAAACCTCTAAAATCCTTAACACGAGGCAATGCCAAGTTAATAAGTTTATATAAAAATTCATACATAATATTACCACGAAGGGTAACCTTAGCACCTATCTCTTGACCTTGCCTAATCTTAAATCCAGCAATGGCTTTCTTCGCCTTTGTCTTAACAGAACGCTGTCCAGTAATTTGTCCAAGCTCAAAAATAGCTGAATCTAAAAGCTTTTTATTTTTAACAGCATCACCCACTCCCATAGAAACAACAATTTTCTCTATTTTTGGAGCCTGCATAATAGATTTATATTGGAACTCACTAACAAGCTCTTTTATAATATTATCTTTATAATGCCTCTTTAACTCAGGAACATAACTCATAAGCTAAACATTCTCCCCATTCTTTTTAAGGTATCTCTTTTTCTCATTATTTTCAAATTTAAACCCTATTCTTGAAGCTATACCATTTGAAAATAACATCACATTTGAAATATCTATAGGTGCTTCCTTATCAATTATTTTGCTTTTCTCTTGAGGAGTTCTTGCCTTGATAACTTTTTTAACCATATTACAAGATTTAACAATAACTTTAAGATTCTTTCTATCAATACTAACAACCTCGCCCGTCTTACCTCTATCCTTACCACAAAGGATCTTTACATTGTCTCCCACTTTCAATTTTGTTTTCATAAATAGCCCCTTATATCACCTCTGAAGCCAATGAGACAACTTTCATAAAATTAGCATCTCTTAGCTCCCTTGCAACAGGTCCAAAAACTCTCTTACCTCTCGGATTCAAATTAGCATCAAGTATAACACATGCATTATCATCAAATCTAACATAAGTCCCATTCTTACGTCTTATCTCTTTTGATGTCCTAACAATTACTGCTTTATGCACCTCTCCTTTCTTAATAGGTGAATTAGGAATTGCTTGCTTTACAGCAACAACTATTATATCTCCAACCTTAGCAAATCGTTTTTTACTTCCACCAAGAACTTTTATGCATTGTGCTATCTTACCGCCAGTATTGTCAGCAACCGTTAAATATGTCTGCATCTGTACCATAATTAATCTCCTCTATAAAAATGACTGAAATTACTTTGATCTCTCCAAAATTTCAACAAGCATCCATCTTTTCTCTTTACTAATAGGTCTAGACTCAATAATTTTTACCTTATCTCCAAGTTTTGATTCTTCTCGCTCATCATGAGCCTTAACTCTCCTACTAACTTTTAAATATTTATGATAAATAGGATGCATCTTCCTTTGCACAATCTCAACAATTATTGTTTTACTCATTTTATCACTAACAACCTTGCCAATTAGCTCTTTCTTATTTTCCCTTGCCATAACACCTAAACCTTTCTAATACCTATTTCATACTCACGAACTATTGTATTAAGCCTTGCAATGTCTCGCCTTAACTCTCTTTTTTTTAAAGGATTTTCAACATGACCAACTACAGCCTTAAATCTTAATTCCATATATTCTTTTTTCAAAGCCAATCTCTTAGTCTTAGCATCTTCAATAGTAAGATCCCTAAACTTTTTCAACATAATTTCACCTCAAATCTCGTCTTACTACAAATGTAGTTTTAACCGGTAGCTTAGAACTAGCAAGCATCATAGCGTCCTCAGCAAGTTCTCTAGAAACTCCAGACATTTCAAACATAACAGTCCCGAGCTTAACAGGGGCATTCCAATGATCAACTCCTCCCTTACCCTTACCCATTCTCGTTTCAGCTGGCTTCCTAGTATAAGGAATGTCTGGAAATATTCTAATCCAAACCTTACCACCCCTTTTAACTCTACGAGTCATAGCAACACGAGCTGCCTCAATTTGCCTTGAAGTAATAAAATATGTCTCAAGAGAGACAAGTCCATATTCCCCAAAAGATATTTTGTTACCCTTCTGAGCCTCTCCAGAAAGTCTCCCTCTTTGCTTCTTTCTATATTTAACCTTTTTAGGACTTAACATTTAACGCTCCTTAAAGATTCTAGACATCAGAACCATTTTTCTTCTTAAAACTATTATTGGATTTAGCTCCAAACTCTAATTTTTTCCTAGAAAATTTATCGTCATTTAAAATTTTCCTACTCTTATCATCTACCCTACTCTTTTCAAAATACTCACTATTTTCCCTTGAGGATTTCTTGTTAATCACTTGACCAGCATCTGAATTAATCTGTTTTCCTAAAACTTCTCCCTTAAACAACCAAACTTTAACACCAATAACACCATAAGTTGTCTGCGCCTCAGCAAAACCATAGTCTATATCAGCTCTAAGAGTATGTAAAGGTACTCGCCCTTCTTTAACTTCAAAACTTCTGGCAATCTCAGCTCCACCAAGTCTGCCTGAGACTTTAATTTTCACACCTTGAACACCTTTAGAAATAGAAGATAAAAGAGAAGACTTCAAAAGTTTTCTATAAGAAGCTCTATTTTCTAACTGCTTTGCTATTCCATTAGCAACAATTTGCGCATCAAACTCTGGCTTCTTAATCTCCTTAATTTTAATATTAATTTTTTTAGATATTTTCCTAGTTAATAATTGTCCAATTTTTTCAAGATTGGCACCCTTAACTCCAATAACAGAACCAGGTCTTGGAGTTGAAATTACTACTGTTACTCTTTGAAGATTATTCCTAATAATCTCTATATCAGAAATATCAAACTTAATGCCTTTAAGAAACTTCATAGTTTCATGTCTTATTAAGAAATCTTCGTGAAGAATTTCAGAATATAATTTTTTATCAAAATACCATTTTGATTTCCAATCTCTATTTATCTTAATTCTTAAACTGTAAGGATGTACTTTTTGACCCATATCTTATTCTCCACCATACATCTTTTCATAAACTTCAACAAAAATATGACAACTTCTATTAATAAGCCTATCTGCTCTGCCTCTAGCTCTAGGCCAAATGCTTTTACGCCTTCGTCCATCATCCACCATGACTGTTTTTATAAATATCATATCTTCAGAAAGATTCCTATTATGATACATAGCATTCGATGCTGCTGATTTAACCACTTTACCTAAAAGTTTAGCACATTTATTGGGCATAGAATAAAGTATTGCAACAGCTTCATTATAAGGTTTTCCCCGTATGTTATCAGCTATAGGCCTTACTTTTTTTGGAGAAGATGGCAAATTCTTGCCTCTTGCAGTATATCTTCTATTTACAAACATAAACTCTACTTCCTTCCCTTCTTATCTGATTTAGCATGCCCCCTAAAAATTCTTGTAGGAGAAAATTCCCCAAGCTTATGCCCAACAAGGTCTTCAGTAATATACACAGGAATAAAAGACTTCCCATTGTAAACAGATATAGTAAGACTTACCATTTCAGGAATTATTGTTGAGGACCTAGAATAGGTTTTAATAACCACTCTTTTTTCTCTGCCAGAAGAGGCTAAAACTTTTTGATAAAGACTTTTTTCTATAAAAGGTCCTTTTTTAATAGATCTTGCCACTACACGCTCCTAATTATTTCTTCTTTTAATGATAAATTTATCTGAATACTTATTTTTCTTCCGTGTCTTATATCCCTTAGCTGGTTGTCCCCAAGGAGATACAGGATGACGACCACCAGAAGTCTTACCTTCACCACCCCCATGTGGGTGATCGATAGGATTCATCGCAACACCTCTTACCTTAGGTCTTTTACCAAGCCACCTACTCTTACCAGCCTTACCAATAGAAATATTCACATAATCTTCATTACCAACTTCTCCAAGAGTTGCCATGCATTTCTTAAAAATCATGCGCATCTCACCTGATGGGAGCTTAACAGTTACATAATTCCCTTCAGAAGCAAGCACCATCGCATAGCCCCCAGCACCTCTTACAAGCTGCCCACCTTTTCCAACATTAAGTTCAATGTTATGCACTGTCCTACCAATAGGAATATTTTCAAGTGGCAAAGAATTGCCAATCCTTATTGGAGAATTTGGACCACTCTCCAATATATCACCAACTTTAATTCCTTTAGGAGCAATAATATATCTTTTTTCTCCATCTTTGTAAACAAGCAAAGCTATATTAGAACTTCTATTTGGATCATATTCAATAGACACAACTCGAGCAGGTATACCAAACTTATCCCTTCTTCCAAAGTCAATCTCTCTATACCGTCTTTTATGTCCCCCACCTCTTCTTCTAACACTAATTCTTCCAGAAGAATCTCTTCCAGCCCTAGATATCTTCCCCTTAGTTAAAGACTTCAAAGGATTATTACCCTTACTTAACTCATCAAAAGATAAAGTTGTCTTATAACGTAAAGATGAAGTTTTTGGCCTATAAGTCTTAATACCCATATACTTTCTCCAAAACCACTAAAAAATATCTATCTTATCTTCTTTTTTAAGATAAACATACGCCTTTTTCCATGAAGAAGTTCTCCCTTTACCAATAGGATAACCTTTTCTTGATACAACCCTTTTAACCTTGCTCTTAACATTAAGCAAATTACATGATATTGGAGTAACATTAAAAAGCTCTTTAATCGCAGCGCCAATCTCTTTTTTATTTGCTTGCTTCCTAACCTTAAAAGCATAAACATTCATATTCTCTCTTTGAACATTAGTTTTCTCAGTAAGCATAGGCGAAATTATTATATCATAAGCTTTCATAACTAATCCTTAACATCTTATTTCATATAAAGCCCATTAAGCCCATTAACAGCAGACTCAAGGGCTATTAAATTTTTAGCATAAAATAAATCAACAACTCTAAGTCTATTAAAAGATAAAATCTTTAAATCTCTTATATTTCTTCCTGCTCTCTTTATCATCTGATCATCATCACCTAATAAAATTACTGTTTTACCATTAACCTTTATAAAATTTTTAATTATCAAAGCAAGTTCTCTTGTCTTTCCTGACTCAATAGTAAAATTCTCAACAACTTTCAATCTATCTTCTACAGATGCACATAGACTTAAAACCGATCTAAAAGCAAGTCGTTTAACTTTTTTTGGAAGCTTATAACCATAGTCTCTTGGTTTTGGACCTAAAGCTATACCCCCACCAACCCAAACTGGATTTCTCTTAGTACCAACTCTTGCACGTCCTGTGCCCTTTTGTTTCCAAGGCTTCTTAGAACTACCTCTAACCTCAGACCTAGTCTTAGTTGAAGCTGTTCCAACTCTAAGATTGGCTAATTCATTATTAATAGCATTATATATAGAACCATAACTAATATCTATATTAAAAACTCCATCCTCTAAATTTATCGTTCGAAGTTCTTGTCCATCCTTAGAAAAAACTTTTCTTTCCATATTAAACACCCACTTTTTTTGCCTTTTTAACAATAACAAAAGAACCCTTTACTCCTGGCACAGCTCCTTTTACCAAAATGGCTCTTTTCTCTTCATCAATAAAAACAACTTCAAGATTTTGAATAGTCTGTCGCTCTCCACCCATTCTGCCAGCCATTTTAGTCCCCTTAAAGGTTCTAGCAGGTGTAGTAGCTTGACCCGTACCACCAAGATGTCTATGAAATTTAGAACCATGTGAAGAGGGACCACCTCTAAAATTATGCCTCTTCATAGCTCCTTGAAAACCTTTACCCTTAGTAGTACCAGTAATATCTACATACTTAATCTCTCTAAAAGCATCAAGCCCCACTTCATCTCCAGCATCGTAACCCTTAAGTCCCTTAAATTCTGTAACATATTTCTTAGGCTCAACATTCTCCAAGTTTTTATACTGACCTTTGATAGGTTTTGAAATTTTAGAACTCTTGAGATCAACAGAACCCATTATAAGAGCATCATATCCATCTCTTTCTACTGTTTTTTTTCCTATAACATAATTGGGTTCAAATTCTATCACCGTCACAGGCACCACAACCCCATTGCCTTGAAAGACCTGCGTCATGCCAACTTTTTTTCCAATCAATCCCAACATTAAAACACCTCAAATTCATAACTTAAAAAATCTATTTACTGCTTAATATCAACTTCCACTCCCGCAGGAAGCTCTAACTTCATTAAAGAGTCCATTAAAGCAGAAGTAGGCTCTAAAATATCAATAAGCCTCTTATGAGTTCTCATTTCAAATTGTTCTCTTGATTTTTTATTAACATGAGGAGAACGCAAAACAGTATATTTTTTTATCTTTGTCGGCAAAGGAATAGGACCTTTAATTTGTGCCTTAGATTTCTGAACAGCTCTAACAATAGATTCAGCACTTTGATCTAATATTTTAACATCAAAACTAAAAAGTCTTACCCGTATCTTATCTTTAGTAATCAATTTATTCTCCTAAAGTTTAGAGATATAAATCTCTCTAAACCCTACACTATTCTAATATTTCAAGAATCCTTCCTGAAGCAACCGTTCTACCGCCTTCTCTAACAGCAAACTCAACATTCTTATCCATAGCTATTGAAGATATAAGTTCAACAATAATATCAACATTATCTCCAGGCATAACCATTTCTTTACCCTCTAAGCTAACCATACCTGTAACATCTGTTGTTCTAAAGAAAAACTGTGGTCTATATCCTGAAAAGAATGGCTTATGTCTTCCACCTTCTTCTTTAGTTAAACAATATATAGAGGCTTTGAACTTTTTATGAGGAGTAATTGTCCCAACAGCAGCGATAACTTGACCTCTCTCAATATCTTTTTTATCAACACCTCTTAACAAAAGACCAACATTATCTCCTGCCTCACCCTGTTCAAGAATTTTTTGAAACATTTCAACACCAGTAACAGTTGTTTTTCTGGTTTCTTTAATTCCAACGATTTCAACTTCTTGTCCAACTTTAATAATACCTCTTTCAATACGCCCAGTAGCAACAGTACCACGTCCAGAAATAGAAAACACATCTTCAACAGCAAGCAAAAATGGCTTATCAATATCTCTCTCAGGAAGATCAAAATAATTATCCATAGTTTCAAGAAGTTCCTTTATGCATTTTGTAGCTTCAGGATCATCAGGATTTGACATAGCCCCAAAAGCTGAACCCTTTACTATTGGTGTATCACCAGGAAAACCATATTTTTCAACAAGTTCTAAAACCTCAACTTCAACAAGTTCAACAAGTTCAGGATCTGCTAAATCTAGCTTATTTAAAAATACTATTATTTTCTTTATCCCCATTCGCTGAGCAAGAAGTAAATGTTCCTTTGTTTGAGGCTCTGCTCCACTATCAGCAGCAACCAATAATATTGCCGCATCCATTTGAGCTGCACCTGTAATCATATTTTTAATATAATCAGCGTGTCCAGGACAATCGACGTGAGCATAATGCCTACCTTCAGTTTCATACTCAATATGTCTGGCATTAATTGTTATTCCTCTTGCTTTCTCTTCAGGCGCATTATCAATATCTTCATACTTAAGCGCCTTAGCATCTTTATTTACTTTTGAACAATAAATACTAATAGCTGCGGTTAATGTTGTTTTACCGTGGTCAACATGCCCTATTGTACCCACATTCATATGTGGCTTTGTTCTCTGAAAAACTTCCTTAGCCATGAATCACCTCCCAAAATTTGTACTCTAAATCTTTACCTATCTTTCAAAACTCTTATTTTTTAAGAATTCTAATTTGCTCTCTTATCAAGATACATCAATTATACAATAAATAAAGCTACTATATTAAAAATATAATTTCTTAGAAATTGACCCGATTTTTCGTGTTTTTCTAAAAGAATTCTTAACAACTACATTAGTTTACATGCTATTTAGGATATAGTCAATACATTTAATATAAAAACATATTTAAAACAAGCAATATCTCATAAATACACAATGAACAATTATAAAAATAATTTAAAAAAATTAATGATACTAAATTTACTGATTATTTTAAGCTTACCACTAAAAAGATTACAATAAACTTATGTCACAGTATAATTTAAAATATAAATTATTAAACATGATTACAATATTCATTATATCCATAACTATATCATGCATAAAAAATAACTCTATAAAGTCCAAAGAAATCAGCAGGGAAATTACTCATATTGTGAGTATAAAACACACTACAAAAAAAATTGAAATTGTAAGATTTTATATCAACAATAAAAATAAATTAATTATCACTCTTAAAAACAATAAAAAAAGAGATATCAAGAAAAATTCATTAGCTATTTTTAAAAAAGGAAATAAAATAGGTCATATGATTAAAGAAGGCCTGCAAGCAGGCGAAGAAAAAACTTTTAAAGTAAATATCAATATCAATAAAAAACACAAAAACATATTCTATATATTTCTAAAGCAAGATTAATTTATTTATTAATAATTTTTAATTAAACCTAACGGCAAATGAACTAGCCCAAATCTAAACATTGCTCCTATTGTGCCTTCAACCAATATTTAGTAAGAGTCACACCCAACAAAATAATCAAAGCTATATAATTTGCAATCATCAAAGCATATCCCAACGAATCTTCTATAATTCCAAAATACTGAAATATGAAAACAGATGGTAAGCGAATAACCCAAAGACGCATAAAGATAACAATCATAGCAAGCCTAGTAAAACCCGACCCTATTAATCCTCCAAAAAAAACTTGTTGCAAACCAAAGCCAATCGATCCAATGGATGCCAATAACAAATAATTATTAGCATAACTCAAAACTTCTAAATCATCTGTAAAAGCACCTATTATAACCTCCCTTAAAGAGATTATAAATATTGCTACTGTGAGCATTACTACAAAAGTAATAAAAAATCCTTTTTTTAAAGTATCGCCTACTCTATTAACATTTTTTGCACCAAGATTTTGTCCAACAATTGAAACAATCCCAGTACCAATGCTAATTCCAGGAAGAATCAGAAGAGAAACGATACTATTAGCCATCCCATAAGCAGCTAAAAATTTCGCACTGATCTGAATTACAACATAATTAAAAATCAAAAACGACAGAGAAGCCATCACTTGGCCAAAAATTGCTGGAAGTCCCAATCTAATAATATCTTGTATTAAAACAATATCTGGCTTAAGGCCCTTTAAGGTCACTCTAAGTCCACAATTTAGTCTATAAGTAAAAAAAAGATAAGACACAACTATAATTAATTTTGAGAAAAGAGTAGACCAAGCGGCACCAGCAATACCTAAATCAAAGGTAAAAATTAAGATTGGATCAAGAATAAAATTCATAATATTTGCAATTAAAATGAGCATCATCGCAATCAAAGTCTCTCCCTGAGAATTTAATATATATATAATAGAAATACTCATAAACATTACAGGTATCGCATAAGTCACAACATAAAAATAAGATTTTGTAAGTTCTCTAAGTTCACCACTTACATCCATAACATTCAAAACAAGATCCATAAATATTAGAACTAAAACTGTAATAATCAAGGACATTACAACATTTAAAAATATTAATTGTCCTGCATATTTTGAAAACTTAGTAAAAACCTCCTCTCCTATACATCTGGACATTAATGATACACTACCTATGGACATTCCCATAGCAAAGCCCATAATAAGAAAATTAATAGGGCCAATAAAAGATAATGCAGCAAGTGGCATAGATCCAAGCTTCCCAACATAAAAAATATCTGCAAGTTCATAAAGAGACTGCAAAACATTAGTTATTACAATAGGCAGACTGATCACTAAAATTACTCGATATAAATTACCTTTCAAAATTAATTCTCTAGTTTTAGTTCTACTTACGAACATAAAAAACACACCTTAAAGTCTATTATACTAATAAAACTGTCAACTTTTATAAAAAACACGCTTTTATTTAATTATCTAAAATAAATAAAGTAGCTCATGAAGCTTATAAAAAATCATTTACTTGAATAATAACTAAAAATAAATTAATTAAACACAATGTCGATATGTTTTATACAAAACATATCGACTGAACCATCACTATAGACAATACTAATAATAATTTTTCTTACATTGTTCTGTTTTAAAAAGACAAACGTACTTTTAATAACACAAAAAAGTTTCTACTTATCTTCTACCCTCTTAATTTTTGCTCCTAAAAAACTTAACTTGGCAACAACGTCCTCATATCCCCTCTCAATCTGATAAACATTTTGAATACAACTCTCACCCTCAGCACAAAGAGCTGCAATAAGCAAAGACATACCAGCCCTAACATCAGGAGAAGAAACATTACTTCCTTTAAGAACAGCCTTACCTGTAACTACCACACGATGGGGATCACAAAGAACAATCTGAGCACCCATTTTTATAAGCTTATCTACAAAAAACATTCTTGATTCAAACATTTTCTCAAAGATAAGAACAGTTCCATTAACCTGAGTAGCAGTTACTATCATTATACTCATAAGATCCGTTGGGAAAGCCGGCCATGGTCCATCATCAATCTTGGGAATATGTCCTCCAAAATCTAATTTTACCTTTAAAGTCTGTTTTTCCTTAACATATATATTCTCGTTATCATACTCAAAATTAATGCCAAGCCTTGAATATACATGCCTTATTAAAACAAAATTTTGGGGATCAGCCTGGCTAATCTCAAGCTCACCACCTGTTAATGCAGCAAGACTAATCAAAGAACCTATTTGCATAAAATCAGCGCCGATACGAAATCTAGTTCCACTCAATCTTTTCACACCTCTTATTCTAAGCATATTAGAACCAATACCAGAAATATCAGCACCCATAGAATTTAACATCTTACACAAATCTTGAACATGCGGTTCACATGCAGCATTCATTACCACAGTTTCACCAAAAGCAAGAACAGACGCCATAATAATGTTTTCAGTAGCGGTAACTGAGGCCTCATCTAAAAACATCTCAGCACCAATTAACTTATCTACTTCTAAAACAATTCGTTCACTCTCTATTAATTTAGCACCAAGCTTACCAAGTCCATAAAAATGAGTATCAAGACGCCTTTTACCAATAACATCTCCACCAGGTGGGGCAATATCGATTTTACCACACCTAGCAAGCATAGGCCCCACAAATAAAATTGAAGCTCTAATTAAATCCGTCAAAGACGAATCCATATCAGTTTTTACAACATTTAAAGCTTTAATTTTAAGAGTATTACCTTGAATTAAAATGTCAACCCCTAGATCCTTTAAAATGCTCAAAATAACTTCTACATCTTTAATATCTGGAATATTTTCTAAAATAACTTCTTCATCTGTAAGTAATGCTGCTGTAATGCAAGGCAAAGCTGCATTCTTATTTCCACTAGCTGTTATTTTCCCACCTATTTTAAAACCACCCTCTACAAGATAGCTATACATTATTACCTCCAAACCAAACAAAGGAGTTGCATAAACAAAACACATTTTGTCAAAAAAAAGGTATCTTTTTAAATTGTACTATTATTCTCAACACCACCATCAAAATCAATATATTCTCTTACAACCTCAACCGCTACAGCCTTGCCATCATCAATTTCAACTATAACACCATTAAAGCCAAGTCCATCCCAAGATTCAGTAAACCTATTATTCAAAAAACCTCTTAAAAACTTATCTATTTCAAATTTAGGAGAATACCCAATAACACTATCCAAACTGCCAACTCTACCAAGATCAGTAATAACTGCAGTATCATCAAAAATCCTAAGATCTGCTGTTAATATTCTCTTACCAATACCCAAACAAGCACTGGCTCTAGATTTTAGATAAAAAAACATAGCATTAACCTCAGCAGTGGTACTTGAATCAAAAAGAACAATTATATTATTAGTATATAACTTAATTTTTTCGTAAACATAATCGAAAGCAAAAAAAGGATTATTAAAATTATATTTAGTAATTCCTGTTTGACCAACAAGTCTAATTACAGCAACCTTACAGCCATTAACATTGTAAACAAAATAAGAGTGACCTCTTAATCTGGTAGGATAATTTAAAGGTTTTAAAATAAAACTATATTTATCAAGTTCATCACTCAATTCAGCTCTTACAAACGCATTCTCTCCTAAAGTTAAAACATCAATACCATATTTTTTGAGCAAAAATGCATGTCTCTTACAAAGACCTCGAAAACCTGTAGTAAAATTATTACCAGATACCACAAAATCAATTCTCTTTCGTTGTCTAAAAGAAGACACAAAATTCTTTACAACAACAATGCCAGGCTTACCTACAACTTCTCCAGCAATCAAAATCCGCAAACTCACCAAGCCCTCTCTCTTTACCTATCCAGATTAAAAAACTTAGAAATAACATTTTTTAAAATAAAATTTGATACAAAAAAGCTCACCACAATTGAAATAACAATCATAAAAAAAACTAAAATAAACTGAAAAATAGAAGCAACGATAATATTTAATTTAGCAACAAAAATAAATTCAAGAAAAAATACAAAGAACATCAAAGATAAATTAATCAATGAACATAAAATAAAGTATAAAATTTTCATAATTTGGTAATTTGATTTTTGGCAAATAAATCGTAAATTATAAATAGAGTTATCCCTATAACAACATAAGTGTCTGCAAAATTAAAGGTTGGCCATCTTTGAAGCCCAAAAATGCCAAAGAATTTTACATCCAAGAAATCTACAACTCCTAAAGGTCTAAAGAGTCTATCAATAATATTTCCAATGCCACCAGATAAAATCAATACAAGAGCAATCTTAGGCATGGTATTAGTTTCTTTTAAAGCAAAATAAAAAACAAAAATCAAAATAATAATAGGAATTATAAGGAAAAACAAGTTTTTCAAGCTAGAATCAATATTAGAACCTATTGAAAATAAAACACCAGTATTTCTAACATGTATTATTTTAAAAAAATCTCCAAAAAAAGATACAAATTCAGTCCCAATCTTAATATACTTAACAACTAAATACTTAGACCATTGATCAAAAAAAACCAAAATGGAGATAAATATAAAATTGGTAATTAATCTGTTTTTGTTTACATTCATATAAAATCCTTATAAATTAGTATCTTTTAAAATAAAATCAACCTCTAATTTTTTTTGACTCTTAAAATATTCCATTAATTTTTTTAAACCAAATGTCTCGGTAAAATAATGACCAGCGAATATCAAATTCACACCATATTCTTCAGCTAAAGGATATATCTGATGAGAAGTATCTCCTGTAATGAATAAATCAACACTATTTTCTAATGCTTCTTCAAAAAAAGAATATCCAGCGCCACTAACAATAGCCACCTTCTCAACATATTCCTTAAATTTTTTGTAATAAAGAAGATGTTTATTATGAGTTTCAATTCTTTTTAAAATTTCAGAAAAATTTAAACCAGCAACAGAAATAACACCTAAATTGCTCCCCTCATAATTTGCAAAGGGAATAGGACTATGGAAGCCAAAAAAATCAGACAACACTTTACTATGTGAATAAATAGGATGAGCATCCATCGGC
Organism: Borrelia coriaceae; assembly: GCF_023035295.1. Taxonomy (NCBI): domain Bacteria; kingdom Pseudomonadati; phylum Spirochaetota; class Spirochaetia; order Spirochaetales; family Borreliaceae; genus Borrelia; species Borrelia coriaceae. Next base: position 492,488 of record NZ_CP075076.1, on the reverse strand, counting down.
AAATGAACACAGTAAAGCGACAAATCATTCTCAATAAGCCATTTAATTTTTTCATATATTCCAGAAACAATTCTTTCTGATTTTGACCAAAAAATACCATGATGAGTTATTAAAAAATCATAATCTTTTGCTTCTCTTAAAGTCGCCATACTTGCATCAACAGCAAAAGCAACTCTCTTAACCTCACAGTCCAAATTACCTACTTGAAGTCCATTAATACTCTTATCAATGTTCTCATAGTCTTTTACCTTAAATATTTCATCCAAATTAAATGATAATTCTTTAACAGTCAAATTAAGTTCTCCAAATTAAAGCATAACTTCTTTTATATCTATACCTTCTATGAGAATAAAGATTGCTATTACAATAAGTACACAAACCTGAATCCTCAACGTCTAAATTAAAATTAGAAATCAACCCCAAATTAAAATTAGCATTGTCAAAATATATTTTATCATTCTTTTTATAAAAAGACATATCTAATAACTTCTTACTAAACTTTAAATTCACTTCTGACAAAAACTCTGATGCAACCTCATAACAACATGCCCTGTTATAAGGCCCAAATACAACTTTCAAGTCTTCAAAATTTGAACCCATATCCTCAAACATAAATAACATTTTCAAAATGATGAGCTTAAAACTACCCTTATATCCACTATGAGCAAGACCAATATACTTCTTTGATTTGTCAAACATATATATCGGAAGACAATCTGCATAGTAAGCAAGAAGAGCAACATTGCTAAGAGAAGACACAAGCCCATCTCCTTCTTGAAAATTAACAAAATCATCAGAAACTTCATAAACAATATTTGTATGTAATTGCTTTAAATACTTTATTTTTTTAGTTTTAGGAATAAAACTAAAATTATCACTACTAATATCTCTTACATCTAAATCAAAAGGTTTTTTAGTATAGATCAATTTAACACTAGGATCTAATTCAAACTCATAATAAAGTTCTCTCTCCACTATTCTCATAATCTGAACTCTTCACCAAGATAAAGCTTTTTGGCTTTCTCGCTATTTATAATATAATCAACATTTCCCTCATCAAGAACTTGCCCTTGATAGATAATATACGCTCTATCTATTATATCAAAAGCATCCCTTACATTATGATCAGTAATTAAAACTCCAATATTTTTACTCTTCAAAATTTTTATTATATCTTTTATATCCCCAATAGCAATGGGATCAATACCTGCAAAAGGCTCATCAAGTAATAAAAAATATGGACTTACAGCCAAAGCCCTGGCTATTTCAGTTCGCCTTCTCTCTCCACCAGAAAGAGTATAAGCCTTTTGATGTTGTATTCTCTTGATTTCAAAGTCTTTAAGTAAATTGACAAGTTCCATCTTACGCTCACTTTTAGACAAATCTTCCCGCCTCTCTAGAGCAATCAAAATATTATCTTCAACTGTAAGTTCTCTAAAAATAGATGGTTCTTGTGGCAGATACACAATCCCTAGCCGCGCTCGCTCATACATGTTAAGACCAGAAATATCATGACTATTTATCAAGACTCGCCCACTATTAGCTTTAATAAAACCTACTATGGTATAAAATGTCGTGGTTTTCCCAGCACCATTAGGACCAAGCAGTCCTACAACTTCACCTCGATGAACATCAATGGTCACACCATTAACGGCTAATTTTTTTCCATATTTCTTAACAATATTATCTGCTTTCAGGACAATATCAGTAACAGTATCAGGACTAAGCCTCTCTTTAATTGACCTTATATTATTCTTCCTGTTGAGGAATATCTTCCTCCACTTGAGTAAATTTACCTTCAACATCACCCTCAAGATTATATTTTTTTGTTTCTGTATTAAAAATTATCCTTGAAGCAGAATAATAATTATCATCTTGATAAATTACAGGAATCCCCTCAAGAACAATCTCCTTATCTTCTTTATTATAAATTCCATTTTCAGCTCGTGCAAAAATATCACCTTTATATATCTTAACAGAATACTGCATAATATAAACACTTGTCTTACGACTACCTTCAATTCTTTCAGCCTTAACAACAAGTTCATTTTCCAAATCTTCAAGCTCAACACCTTTTTGAAGATAAAAATTATCTGATTTTCTATTAACAAATAAAAATTGTGACTTAACATTCATTTTATTCACATGATCTTCATAATAAACATTGCCACGAGCCTCAATGTAAGAACTTCCTTCTCCATAAATTTCAATTTCATCAGCTCTAAGCTTAAAATCAGAAGAAATTACCTCAGGATTTCCCTTCAAAATAATTCTCCTATAAACAGAAGAAAAAATACCATGTGAAAAATCCGCTTTAAAAGTAAATTCCTTCTTTTTCTGTGTATCATCTTCGCTTTTCAACTGCGCAGATTTATCAAAACTCTTTTTATCTTGTGCATAACTATTGAAAAAAAAAACAAAAACTAAACAGATAATCAAATTTTTCATTTTACAAATCCTTCAATACCAGAATAAAAATAAAAATTATTATTTTTAAAAAAATATGCAAATCCCTTTCCAGTTATATTACTCTCATTAAATCTAATAAATACTAACTCATTTGCAGGAGATAATAACTTTTTTTCACTATCTTTCCATAAAAGCTTATTGGTATTAATCAGATAATAGTTATTCTCATCTTCTATTTTTAACTCCACAGAATCTTTCATATCTAAATCTTTATCAACATGCGAACCTTCCAAACTATTAAATTTACCCGAAATCCGATTTTCTAAAGCATGAGACAAAAATCTTCCATTAGCCACTTTATAAATCTTATAATGATTAAAATAACTAAAGCTTAAAGCTTCCAATATGGTCTGCTTCTTTCCAGCAACAACATTATGATAACTAATTCCCAATATTTGTATTGAAGGGGTTTCCTTGGCAACTCCTTTCCTATTAGAATACTCATCATAATCGAAAGTACAACTTAAGAAAAACAAAAGAGGCACAAAATAAAACAAAGCAAATCTTATCATACAAGTCCTTACACAAGCTTATAAAAAAATACCTTGAAACTTTCCAATTGCAAAATAAATACCAAAATACCTCAATACAGCTCCCATCAATCAGATCCAAAGAATTATTACGCACACCTGCCAAATCTCAAACTTTTAAAATATAAGTTACTTATAACATATAAAAGCCCTGATTTTATTAAAAAAACTCATCTTTACGGGTCTCCACACAAAGTATAACAATTATGCAATACTACTAAAAATTTTTCACTAAAATTTCTTTTATACTACTACGCTTCATTGGATTTGAGTTAATAAATCTTTTAGAATCAACAAAAATAACATGATAATTTTTATATAGCTCAAGACTAGAATCGGTATTAGAATTTGAAAGCAAAAACTTAGCTCCTTTTGTATCTATTTTATTGCAAAAATGTAGTAATTTTTTATGCATTTCAAAATCAAATCCATATTTACTATAATTTGTAAAATTACTTGTTTTTGAACGAGGTATATAAGGCGGATCAAGATATACAAAATCATCTTTCTTTATAAAATCAAGTAAACAAAAAAAATCTAGATTTAAAACCTTAACCTCCCTTAAAAGCTTAGACGCCAATTGTAAATTCTTCACTTCGTAAAGACTAATCTTTTTATATTTACCAAAAGGAGTATTAAATATCCCATTACTATTTTCCCTATAAAGACCGTTATAACAAGTTTTATTCAAATAAAGAAAAATACATGCCTTTTGTAAATTAGTCAAATCCTCGTTATTAAAACTATTCCTAATATAAACATAATACTCCTTAGTTAAAGGAGTATTATTATATTTTTCAATTTCTAATAAAAAATTATCTAAATTATGAGCAATTTCCCTATAAAAATTAATCAAATGAAAATTTATATCATTAATAATGGAATTTCTTAAGTTCAAAGCAAAAAATAATGCTCCTCCTCCTACAAAAGGCTCGATATAATTATTAAAAGCATGAGGAATATTACTTAAAATAGACTTCAATAAATTTTTCTTACCACCAGCCCATTTCAAAATAGGACGTATTGCAATGTTCATACTAATATTAAGCATAATAATGTTCAAACTCATCGTCCCTTTTATAAGTTAAAATTTCATCTTCTTTAAACCAAAGGGGTATTTCACGAAGAGCATCAACAACACTAGCAGAGGCATGAATTACATTATAAACTGGAAACTCCTTCTCATTTGCATATTTAAAACTATGATAAGCAAAATCACCTCTTATTGTCCCAGGCAAAGCCATCTTTGGTTCTGTAGAACCACAAAATTTTCTAACAACCTCAACAACTTCAACACCTTCAACAACAAAAACAAAAATTGGAGAACTTATTATAAAATTAATCAAAGATTTCCAAACACACTCACTATGCCTTACAGCAATATCATCATATAAATAATGTGCCTCGGCCATTTCTCTATTAATTAACATCATCTTAGCAGCTACAATTTTTAATCCCGTTCTCTCAAATCTAGAAATTACATTGCCAATCAAACCCCTTCTAACCCCATCAGGTTTAATAATACATAACGTTCTTTGTATTAAAGTAGACATAAAAAACCTCCCAATGTTTTCAATACAATTCAAGTTAATTATAAGACATAACTTATTGACTTTATAAACATCAATTTCAAAAAACAAAGAATTTTAAAAAAACATAGCAATAAATACATTAAATATCTTAATATGTAATTAATTAAGCTTTAAATCCACCAAAACTAAAAATTAAAACTAATAATTGAATAATAAAAAAATCACTTGAAACAATTTTTTTAAAAAATAAAAAAATAAATACTTCTACAGCTCACATCTTAAGTCTTAAACGCAAAGCTCTAAGAGTAGTAATTTTATCTGCATTACTAATGCTACTTCCAGCAGGAAGTCCAGAGGCTATTCTTGTAACATTAATATCTAAGTTCTTTAAAATATCACTAATATAATTTGCAGTCACATCGCCTTCAATGCTAAATTCTGTAGCGATAATCACTTCCTGAGCCCCAAGCGACCTAACAAAACCTTCTAATTTATCAAGATTTAACCTATCTGGACCAATGTTTTTTAAAGGATCAAGATGGCCATGCAGCATAAAATAAAATCCATCATACTCTCCAGTAGACTCAATAACCTCTAAATCTTGAGGCATTTCAACAACACAAATTATATCTTTATTTCTATTTAAATCTATACAAATATCACAAAATTCTCCCTCAGAAAGGCTATAACAATTTTTACATTTTCTTACACTAGAATGGAGAATGCTTAAAATTCGCCCCAAATTTCTTGCATAAGCCTCACCATTATATAGAATATCATAAACCATCCTTGTTGCTGTCTTTTTCCCTATACCTGGCAATTTAGAAACTAAAACAATTAAATCTTGTATAATCAAATCTCAAATCCCAAATGGAAGAGAACCCATTGTTTTTGATTTTATTTCTTCTTTAACCTTAGAAATAGCATCATTAAAAGCTGCTTTTAACATGTGCTCAAGAGCATCATTATCTAAATCACTAAAAAATTCTTCCTTAATTGTAACGCTCTTAACAATAAACTCCCCATTCATCTCAACAACAACAACATCACTTCCAACTTTGCCACAAACAACAATTTGCGATACTTCTTTTTTAATATTATCAATATTATCTTTAAAACCTGACATATTTTTTAAAAAATCTAATGGATTTACTGCCATATCTTATTCCTTCACCTCACTTGCTCCAAAAATGTTTTTGACATTTAGTACCTCTCTATTAAACTCATCATCATTATCCTTAAACTGTTTCTGAAATATAACATTTAAATTGGGAAATTCCTTACAAAATTCAGCCCTTATTTCATTCTGATAAGCTTGTAACTGATTATACTCAAACCCACTAAAAATTTTATAATAAAGAACACCATTCTCAATTAAAACTTCTCCTGAATAAACTAAAGTCTGAACATACTTAGATACTAAATAAATAAAACTTTCTTTAATTTTATCATTATCATCGAGCTTATCAAAATTATCTTTTGTCTCTATAAAAATCTCATCAATATCCCCGCCACCATCAAAGCCAAGATGTGTAGAGTCAGCCCTACTATTTAATGCAGTCTCAATTTTATTTACACCTAGTTGTACTGGTTCTGCTGAAGAAATACTGTCTGATCCTGGTTTTAAATCAATACCTAAATCAACTTCATGCACATTAAAACTAATCTCATCAAATATCTTAGTCTCAATATCTTGAATCTGCTTAACTAAAATATTATTAGGTACGTAATCTTTAAGTCTAAGTATCTTAATAAAATTAATCTCAAGTTCATATTTAGGATTCACTGAAAACTGCAAATCTCTATAAGCTTCAAGTAGTATACTAATACTTCTCTCAACATGCTTTAAGTCAAAACTTAATAATTTTTCTCGTAGAGCATCGGATTTAATACCAATAAACATAGGATTCTTAATATCTAATTTTAGAAATAATATCTCTCTAAAAAATTCAATTGCATCAAGAATAAATTGCTCACATGAGATCCCGGTTAAAAAAACAGCTTCTAAAACACAAAGTAATTCCTTTAAATCATCATTAAGAATGTTTAGTGCCAATTTTTCTAAAAATTCATCACTAGTCAATCCCATCTTAGATCTGATTTGATCAAATTGTATATTAGAATTACTTAATGACACAACTTGATCAAAAAGAGTATAAGCATCCCTTACACTCCCACCACTCTTATAGGCAATCCATTTTAAAGCCTCATCCTCATATTTAATATCGTCTTCAAGACAAACATGCTTTAACATCGCATAAATTTTATCCAAAGGTAAAAGTCTAAAATTAAAATGTTGGCATCTGCTTTTTATTGTATCTGGAAGCTTATGTACCTCTGTTGTAGCAAAAATAAAAACAATATAACTGGGAGGTTCTTCAATAGTTTTTAAAAGAGCATTGAAAGCAGAATTTGAAAGCATATGTACTTCATCAACAATATAAATCCTGTACCTAGAACTGGCGGGAGGAAACATTATCTCTTCTTTAATTTGTCTAATATCTTGAACAGAGGTATTTGAAGCACCATCAATTTCAATAATATCAAGTTTATTATCATTATCAATAGATTTACAACTGAAACATATACCACAAGGCATAATTGTTGGCCCTATCTTACAGTTTAAACAGCGTGCAAAAGCCCTTGCGGAAGAAGTTTTTCCAACTCCTCGTGGTCCTGAAAATATATAAGCATTTGCTATCTTATTACTTTCTATTGAATGTTTTAAGGTTTCAACAACAAAATCTTGTCCCTCAAGAGAATTAAAATCTCTAGGACGCCTCTTAATGGCAGTACCTCTTACAGATATCATCCCATCTCCCCATGCACCAACAAAAATATCAATTAAACCTTAAATTGTTATAAAATCAAAAATTATCCTAAGACGTACGCACTCACTGAGTAATCACTTACCGCTGCTACTTTCCAGTCCTGGCGGGATTAGGCAACACCCAATAGTGCGGGTCCTAGGAATCGGAGAAAATGGGATTCGAACCCATGATACACTTTCATGTATACACGCTTTCCAAGCGTGCGCCTTAAGCCACTCGGCCATCTCTCCAAGACCAACGACTTCCGTGCCCAAGAGGATTTGAACCTCTGACCTTCAGAACCGCAATCTAATGCTCTATCCAGCTGAGCTATGGGCACAAACAAACATGTACCTTTTATTGTAATAAAAATTATTATTTATTACAATAAAATCAGATTTATAATAAATAATCAAAAATACTTTTACAAATTAAAGCACTAATTCATATCTAAAAAGGAGCAATAAATGAAGATTAAACTTACAATCATGATAACAATATTATTTTTAATAATATCATGTACAAAAAATTCAAATAAAACAGAAAGTCCTGAAATTAATATTGAAACAAAAATTATCAAAGAAACAACCACTAATAAAGATAATGATATTTTCCATATAGATGCCAAAATTCCTACCATAGAAGGCCTAGAGCTTGACTTTGAAAAGCTTATACAATACTGGAAAACTGATAAAATTGAATTACCGAAAACAAAACAATCAAAACAAGACAATTATGAATTCTTTTATTATTCTGACTTTGAAGTATTCAAAAGCCCAGAACTTAAAATAACATCAATTCTATACAGTCAATACACAACAGACAAACATGATGCAAATGGACTGACAATATACTACCCAATCAATCTAAGAGGGAAAGAAAAAATCAAAATCTCAGACATAATTTCAAAAGATCAATTGGAATCTTTAACGCAAGTATTAAGATCACAAGTAGAGACAGAATTTAGGAAATTCAGTATTTATGCCGACGATAAATCTAAATTTGAAAAAGAATTTGAAGAAGCTTTCAAGCAATATAAATACTACTTTAAAAACAATAACGTGGTAATCTTTTATGACCCACTAGTAATACGTGAACGAGCCAGTGGAAAAGTTGAATTTACATTCCCAATTGATAATAACACTGAAACCGATTGCCCAAGTTGCTCTCAATAAACAGGGTACGGAGAGGGTGAGATTCGAACTCACGGTAGGATACACCTACGACGGTTTTCAAGACCGTAGCATTAAACCACTCTGCCACCTCTCCCAAACTATTATTATACTAATAAACTAAAGAAATCTTTGTCAAGACAACCTCTTAACAAAAACTCTTACGGAGAGAATGGGATTCGAACCCATGGTCCCCTTTTTAAAAGGACAACTTCTTAGCAGGAAGCCCCATTCGGCCACTCTGGCATCTCTCCTTGCAGTCATACTAATAAATAGTATATTAGAGTCACTACATTGTCAACAAAAAATAACCTTCAATCCTAATAATTGATCCTAAAATCCCTATAAGCTTCAATTAACTCCTTGATTTCTTTAATTGCAACATCTAGTTTAATTTGCGTAAGCTCATCTGAAAAAATTTTTTTAGTAATTTCCACCTCATTGTTGCTAGCTCTAAGTTCAATATGCTCATCTTTAATTTTCCAAATATATGGGCAAAGTCTAGTATCATAATCAAATACAAAAACAGGCTCTTTTAAATCCAAGGAATTGTCAATAAAGAAAAAATATTCCAATACCCACTTACCCTTTAACACAACTGCAAACTCGTCTAACAACTCTTCAATCAAAATATCTTCCCTGGATTCAAGCAGCATTAAAAACTCAGAATAAGTATCTGGTCTAATTTCACAAAGTTTTTTCATATAAAAATGAGCATTTTCAAGCTCACGATTCCTTAAAAAAAATAAAAACGCATAAAAATAAACTAAATCCATATTAGGATAATCTAGCAACATTCTATCAATAGAGCCTTTAGGAGAAAAATTTAAAAGCTCTATTGTAGCAATATGCATATTATATATTGTATAAATATTAGGAAAACTTAAAATAGCTTTTACATAAGATTTAGTAGCTTGCGTCATATTACCTATTTTATGCAAAATAGTTGCTCTATTATGCCAAATATATTTAGAATAATTCGAATCTGTTAAAAAATTTTCAGACAGTTTAATTGCATTACTTATCTCTCCAATAGAATAAAGGTAATATATTAAATAATTAACAACAAGAGAAAGATTGGCCTCTGAAAAGCTATCATCTAATTTCAATAGTTTCGCACTCTTAAATACACAATTATTTTCTAAAAACCAAGCATTCAATTTAACAAGGGCATTATTTTTATCTATCTCAATAGCTTTATTAATCATTTGGCTAGCTTCATCTCTTCTATCCAATATCTCAAGCAAAATAGCAGAATTATTAATAGCTTGAATCAGGCTGGGCCGTTGTCTGCTAGACTCTAAAAAATAACTCAAAGATTTTTCATAATTCTTAAGTCCAAAAGCAAAAACACCAAGATTATAGTTTTGAAAATAACTCAACTCACCTTCCTGATTCTCAAACTTACCATAATGCAAAAGTTTAATTAAAAAACTATACTCACTTAAAATCGGATAAGTATCTAATACATATAGAAGGGCCTTATAATCTTTTAGTTTAAAATAAATTAAAGACTTAAGAGATAGAGCATCAAAACTATCATCAAAAACATCTAAATTTAAAAGCGCATTATTATAATCACCCTTCTTATAAAGATCTAAAGCTTTTTCAAAATTAATATCATTCATATTGCTTAAAAAACTCCATAGGTCTTACAGAAATCTCTTTTGAAAAAGATGCTTCATTCACACTCTTGTCTAAATTATAAGAGGCAACACTAATATAATAAAGTCTTCCATTCTCAAGCCCTGTAATTCTAAAAAAAGTTTGATTACCAACATCAATAGGAGAGATCAAATTATCGCCAGACCTACCATGATAATTACCAGGACTAACACCAATATAAATATAATAACCACCAACATTACTACTAATAACTGGAAACCATTCAAGCAATATCTCACCAGAACCTGGCATGGCTTTTGTCACTAGAGGGGGAAAAGGGGCAGCCTCAGGTATGTAAGTAATAGTCATACCATAAAGAGTTGGCGCGTCTAAAGGATCACCGCTTGGATAAAATTCAACTTTAATTTGAATATATTTTGATACATCAAATTTAGGAAATGCATTTTTAGGATCAAAATGAATCCACTCTCCTTTTAAATTCCTCTTTATCTCTCCATTTTTATCTGCTCCATAAAACACTTTATTATCCAATCTATAATAATAAAAAATATCTGTATCTTTTGGTTTCAGAGCATCAAATTCAATAGACAAAATTTGAGAATAATCTTTAGATAGTTTAACCGGCTCTGTAATAATATATCCATTATCTCTTGAAAAAAAAGCATTGTGCACTTCTTCAAAACTTTTATGAATTTCAAAATTTTCAATAGCCCCTGTAAAATACTGTCCCAATGTAAAATCAATAAAATTGCCAATATTTAACAAATAGCCAGCACCTTCTCTCTTATCAAAAGTAACATACTCTATAGCTTGGGGTTTAGAATCTATTAAATATTCCAGTAATCCATCTCTTTGCCTATACCTCACAGTATGTAAATGCCACTCTTTTGGAATAAAATCATCATCACTCTTAAGCTTAACCTTAACAGGTTTGCCATCACCATTTAAAAACACATTATTGAAATTCCAAACGAAATTTCCACCCTCACTTTCCAACTTAATGGCCTGATCTAGCCACGCACCCTTAATATTCTTATAGCCCTTCCAACTTACAATAACTTCCCCTGTAATAGAAGTAGAACGATACGCCCAAAACTGAATAGTAAAATCAGAAATTACATTTCCTGAATAAAAGAAAGCCTTTTTTGTTAATGGTTTAAGCTTAATAGTATTTCTACCTGAATAAAAAATTAAAGAATTACCCGCAATATTATGAAAAGAATTTGCAATCTTTGCATTATTTGAATCAACAAAATAATTTAAAGCAGCATCCTTAACAACATTGTCTTTTTCTTCTATTTCTAATCTAAAATCAATATTATTAGAATCCAAAACGCCTTTATATCTATCCAAACAAATCCCAAGAATACCTCTATCACCTCTTTTAAAACGAATATTATGAGATTCCTGAATAAATTTAAACCCATCTTTAGCATCAAGAATCAACTTAAGTTCCTGAGAACAAATATTAGAAATACATAAACAAACTAGAGCAAATATAAAAACCAATCTCATCACAGACCTTTATCTTTTTCAACATACAAAGAATCAAAAATATACAACGATTTAAATATGATATAATATTATATCATAAAAATAAAAATGATTACTTAAAAACTATAATAGACGCAACATGAGAGAATATTTAAACAGCCTATACCAAAAAGCACAAGAATTCCCAACAACAAGTGGTTGTTACAAGATGTACTCACAAGACGACAAGATACTATACATTGGAAAAGCAAAAAATTTAAGAGCAAGGGTAAAAAACTACTTCCTAGAAAGAAATAGTCGCAAAACAAAAATATTAATGAAAAATGTAGCAAATATAGAAGTAATTACCACAAATAGTGAATATGAAGCTTTACTCTTAGAATGCAACCTAATTAAAGAACACAAACCGGACTATAATATCAAGTTAAAAGATGATAAAGGGTATCCTATGATAAGAATAACTTGTGAAAAATACCCAAGAATCTTTAAAACTAGGAAAATAATAAATGACGGAAGTGAATATTTCGGTCCATATGTTAACGCAAAAAACTTAGATTTAGTACTAGAACTTATTAACAGAACATTTAAAAATAGAAAATGCAAAAAAAAATCCAAAACCCCCTGTCTTTATTTTCACATGGGTCAATGTCTTGGAGTATGTTATAGAGACGATCTAGAAAGACAATACAAAAAAGAAGTAAACAAAATAAGACATATATTAAATGGCAATATATCTAACCTTTTAAATGACATTGAAATAAAAATGAAAGAAGCAATTAAAAAGGAAAATTTTGAAGCAGCAATAAAGTTAAAAGAAACTAGAAAATCATTAATTGAGATAAGTCAAACACAAATAATTACAAAAATAAATAAACTTAGTACAGACTATGTATACATTCATAAAACCGACAGCATCAATGTAATTGTAATACTTAAATACAAAGACGGGAAATTAGTAGAAAAAGACATAAATTTTGATGAAAGCATATATGAAGAGGATGAACTAATATCAGAATTTATAACACAATACTATACATCTCTGAATATGATAGTACCTGATAAAATATATACTTTTAAAAAAATTGAAACTGAAAATATCACGAAACTAATAAATGAACTTAAGAATACAAAAACCGAAATAATCTGCGAAACAACTAAAGATACTATAAAGATAATAGAAATGGCGATTTCTAATGCAAAAATCGCATTAATGACATATGATAACGAAAAAAAGAGAGCGATAGAAGACTTAAAAACCATTCTTGAAATGACAGAACTACCAAAAATAATTGAGGGATTTGACATTGCCCATCTTAATGGATATAAAACAGTAGCATCGCTCGTTACTTTTAAAATGGGCAAACCTTTTAAAGATGGATATAGAGTTTATAAAATTAACTCATTAAGTAATGGTGAGATTGATGACTTTAAGGCAATAAAAGAAGTTATATCAAGGCGATATACATCGCTCATTAATGAACAATTAGAATTGCCCAATTTAATCTTAATAGATGGGGGAAAAGGTCAGTTAAGTAGTGCTTATTCCATTTTAAAAGGATTGAAACTGGAAGATAAAATTACTATTTGTGCATTGGCAAAAAAAGAAGAAATAATATTTTTGCCAAATAAAACTCAAGGCATTAAACTTGCAAAAGGCAATTCTGCTCTCAAGGTATTACAAAATGTTCGAGATGAAGCTCACAGACGAGCCAATAGCTTTAATAGAAAATTACGAGAAAAGATAGAATTGAATTACAGCAAAATAGAAGGAATTGGAAAACAAAGGGCCAAAAATATTTTAAAAACCCTTGGAACATACAAAGACACATTGCCCTTAAACGAAAATGAAATCGCTACAAAGATGAAAACAAATATTAAAATGGCTAGAAAAATAAAAAAGTTCTCAGAAGAACAGAATTTAAAAAATGTACATTCTATAGAGCATTGATCCAGCATTACATATACACTACGTACAACGAAAAACAAATTATAAAATTAAGCAATCTTTATTCCAAATCCAAAAATTTTGTAAAAAAATGATTTAACACATAAATCATCATAACACATTAATAATGTTGCATTTAAATGCATTTCATATAAAACTATTATTACATTCTTTAACTTAAAAGAATGTAAATATTCTAAAAACTACACTTAAATTTAAAAGAAAAACTATTAAGAATCGTATCATCCTGAGTGAATAAACTGAATATCATAAAATATGATAAATTCAAATACATACTCTTACCATAAAGTCTTGCATATAAATCAAACTTATGTAAAATCATTAAAATAAATCTGATATCAAAAATCGAGTAATTTTTAAGTCCTATCTTATAAGTATTTTCAAGTGAAACAAATATTTTATGCTTTTTAAAGACAGATGAAATGTCGTGTGAATTTTCACAATCCATTTTTACCTTTAAAAATTTTTTGAATTGCCAAATAAGACTCATTAAAATATTAATCAAATCTTCTCCTTGTTCCAGAATGGATTTGGCTTTAACTAAAGCACACTCCATATTTTTTTTTAAAATTGAATCAAACAAGGAAAAAGAATTCTCAAGACGCATAAAACTAATCCAAGAATTTACATCATGCTCATTAATGGCTTTATTTTTGCTCACCAGAGCAAAAGAGTTTATATAAAACTGCAAAATTTTAGTATCTGAACCCAACATAAAAAGCATTAAATTTATGGCTTTATCTGTAATTTTAATACCAAGTTTGAAAAAGTTTTTTTTTACAAACAAAAACTTATCAGCATCAGATAGCTCATAAAAAGTTTTCTTAACTAAATTCACAGAACCTTTAGGATCAAAACTAATCGAGTTTTCATTAGAAATAAAAATAATAATTTTATTTAAAGACTTTAATAGTGTACTGTAAATTAACTCTAAATCCTTTTTGTTTTTTAAATTTTCAGCCTCATAAATAATAAAAACTTCCCCTTTAGCAAAAAAAGAATTGGTCAAAAGCCTCTCAGAAAGCTCTATTGATGATAATTCTGACATAAAAAACTTAGTAACACATATACCATCAACATTTAACTTGCTAAGAATATCATTTAAATATGACTCTTTTAATCCCTGTTCCTTGCCTAGGAGTAAATAAATTTCTTGCATTTAAATAATATTATAATTCAAATAACAAATATGTTATACTTCAATCATTAGGATAAAATATGAAAATTGCAATATTTACAGATACATACCTTCCAGACAAAAATGGAGTAGCGACATCCATAAAACAAATCAAAGAAGAATTTATAAGAAAAGGTCATAACGTTTATATCTTCTGCCCACAATCTCAAAGATCAGATCCAAAAGAAGACAATATCTACAGATGCTTCTCAATACAATTGAACCACAGATTAGATGCAAAAATAGCATTCCCAAATAAGGCCAAAATAAAAAAGATAATACAAGAATATAAACCTGAAATAATTCATACGCATTCAGAATTTACTATGGGAAAAATCGGTAAAAAGTTAGCCCTACAATACAACATTCCAATTGTTCATACAAACCATACAATGTGGGATTATTACCTGCATTACTTAGGAATTCTTAAATACTTCACTAACCCAGATAAAATAATGAAAAAATTTTATGACCAAATCCATCATTTCATTTATCCATCAGTTAAGTCACGTGACAAATATTTTCATCTTGCAAACAACGCTGACTACAAAATAATCCCAAATGGAGTGGATAGAAAACTTTTCATAAAAGAACTAAGTCAAGAAAAAAGACAAGAAATTTTAAACAAACATGGAATAAGCAAAAATGATAAAATCATAATATTTGTTGGAAGAATAAATAAAGAAAAAAATATATGCTTACTAATAGAACATTTAAAACAACTCCTCATTGAAAACAAAAATTATAAACTCATTCTCATAGGAAAGGGCAAAGAAGAAGCTAAGGTCAAACACTTTAGAAAGAAACATGGACTTGAAAAACAAATAATACTCATTGGAACAATCCCATGGGAAGAGATGTATTACTATTATAAAATATCTGATGTATTTACAAGTCTATCAAAAAGCGAAGTATATCCAATGACAACAATTGAAGCATTAACTGCCGGAATACCTGCTGTACTTACTAACGACATAATATATAAAGATGTAATCCAGCAAGGAAAAAATGGATTCTTAATAGACAATTATGAGAGTATATACAAATACATGATAGAAACAATAAAAAACGATGAAAAATTACAAACTTTAAAAAAAAATACAGAAAAGATATCTAAGATATTTTCAAGCTCATTTTTTGTAGAAAAAATTGAACAGTATTATTCTGAAATCATTAAAAACCAAAAATATTAATGCAATTTACTAAAACTCATAATATGAATGGGAAATTTTATTCCCATATCATTTAAAATGTCTTTAATATTTTCTGATATGAAATATTGAAAATCCCAAAAAAACTCAGTCTTTACAAAACATCTCACCTGCATTACTACATAATAAGGAGTATATTCCTTTACAATAACATTAGGTTCATTAACACCATACCTTTCCTTATTAAATGAAAATGCCAAATTTTCTATCTTACTCTTAAGAAGACTAATGTCTGTCTCATAAGGAACTTGAAAACTAAATTCAATTCTTCTCTCAGGATTTGCAGAAAAATTAGTAACCGATACATTTGTAAACTTACTATTTGGAATCTTAATGATCTTACCATCTACAGTCTTAAGAGTAGTAAAAAATATATGAATATCAATTACTCCTCCCTCAACATCATCACAACTAATGTAATCACCAATTTTAAAAAAATTGGAATTTAACACAACAAACCCACTCACAAAGTTAGATAAAATCCCTTGAGCAGCAAGACCAACTGCAAGACCTAAAGATCCAAATACAGCAAAGATAGAAGCTGTAGGCACACCAAGATAAGGCAATACCATCAGGATTAATACCATATCTGTCATCACCTTAAAAAATGATTTAAAAAAATTAAGCACAGTAGAATCTAATTTGGTTTCCAATCTAGATTTTTCAAAAGCTTTAAAGAAAAGATTACCCGCTTTTTTTACAAAAAACCTTAAAATGGACCATACTGCCAACGCTACTAAAAGTTTTAATCCATAAGCCACTATCGTTTCAAAAATCTTATTAAGATAATTCTGAAAAACAAATATTTCTTTAAATACATTTAATTGGTCATTCATAGAGCACCACGGTTATAGTATAAAAAATAATAGAAAAATACAATCTTTACAAGACCCATCAATAAAGCAAAAAATTAATATACAAAAAACCTATACTAATAAACATTACACAATCACTATGATACAATGTAACTCAAACCTTACACTATTTAAAATTAGGATAAGGAATGCATGAATAAAACAAAAGAAACATCATATGAATTATTAAAATTATTCTATCTTATGTTAAAGACAACCACAATTACAATTGGTGGGGGATTATTAATAATATCTGAACTTAGAAAAACAATAGTCAATAAAAAAAAGTTAATATCTGATAAAGATTTCAATGAGATCTTTGCAAAATCAAATGTGGTTCCCGGCGTAACAGCAATCAACTTTGCATTTTTAATGGGCAAAGAACTTAAAGGATTTAAAGGTGCAATTATATTAACTATAGCTGGAATCTTACCATCCATAGTGGTAATCACAATAATAGCCCTTTATGCAAACCTAAATCCAAATAACATTTATGCTCAAAAATTTTTTGAAGGTGCAAAAATATCATCAACAATAATAATGTCAACGATCATATTTGAATTCTCAAAAAAAATGTTAAAAAAATCAATAACAAAATGGACAATATGCTTACTAACAACATACACACTATATAAATTTCATATAGACATATCATATATATTACTAACATTTTTACCAATATGTTTTGTAACATATAAAGTAAAGAAAAATTTTTTAAAAAAAAAGGTACAGATTTGAATTTAATAAATTTATTCATTACATTTTTCAAAATAGGAATTCTAAATTTCGGTGGAGGAAACGGAATTACAACGATAATCAATAAAGAAATTATCGCTAATAAGGGATGGTTAACAAAAGAAGAATTTGTTAATGTTATTACAATATCTAGAATTACTCCTGGACCTATTGCTACCAATATAGCAACATATGTTGGAACCAAAGTAGCTGGAATTAGCGGCGCAATAATTGCCACAATAGCTTTAATAACTGCACCAATATTAATTATTACCCTTATAACAACACTACATAAAATAAACTTCTTAAATTACTACCTTCAAAACCTAAGACCCATAATTATAGCACTATGGATAATGACTACAGTGGTTCTATTTGAAAGCATATTCTTAAAAATAAGCTATAACAATATAGAACTTTCAAAAAGTTTAGCGCTTGCAGGATTAAACTTAATTGTTCTATTACTCTATAAAAACATCACTCCTGCAATACTAATCATATCTAGCGGAATACTATATATTGTTGTGTAAAAATGCTTAAACAAAACTTAAAACTAACACAAAAATTACAAATAATGCAAATTAATGCAATCAAAATGCTAAGTCTTGATAAACAAGAATTAACAAAAATTATATTAGATGAAATTGAAAATAATGAATACCTGCAAATAGACTCAAATAAAATATTTTTTGAAACAATAAAAACTTATAAATTTAGAAAATTTTTTTACAACGAAAATGATAGTAATACAACCCAATACGAGATTGCACTATCTGAAACATCACCCAAACTTTCTCTTAAAGAACATCTATTACTACAGCTACGAATTCAAAGACTTAGCAACGCTGAGATCAACATAGGAGAAATCATAATCAATAATCTAAATAGCAAAGGATTTTATATACTCAACCCTTATGACTTCTTCAAAAAAGAAGATTGGCCTCAGGTAACTAAAATGATCAAACTAATTCAACAATTTGATCCAATAGGAATTTGTACACCTAACATCATAGAATCATTAATACTACAAGCAAAATATTATAAATTAGATACCAATATAATTAAAATCCTTGAAAGAGCAGACTTGCTTGAAAAAACTCAAGACAAACTAAAAAAAGAACTTAACCTAAGCACCCAAGAATTAAATGACGCTCTTGACACAATTAAACTAAGGCTTAACCCTAATCCCACATCTGAATTTAAAGACAAAGATAATATAAATGACTATATTGAACCAGACATCATTGTTATAAGTAAAGATAACAAACTAAAGTTAAAAATCAAAGAAGTCAATATTTTCAAAAAAGAAGTTAAAAAACAAAAGGTTAAAGACACAAAAAAATATAAACAAGCAAAATGGCTAATTGAATCTTTAAGATACAGAGACGAAACACTAGCTAAAATAGGAATCGCAATATATACATTGCAAAAAGAATTTTTACGAAGAGGCTTTAAGAGCTTAAGACCAATGAAATTAGCTGATATAGCTGAAAGAATTAATCTATCAAAATCAAGTATATCAAGAACAATAAAAAATAAATATTTAAAATTCAACTGGGGCATAATCTCAATTAGAAAACTATTTAATTCAGTTGGTGGTGCTAAGACAAATGAATTTTCAAAATTAAGCATTAAGTTAGTAATAAAGGGAATACTAGAACAAAATAAAAATATAGTAGATAACCAAATTTCTGCTATACTAAAATCTAAAGGAATCACTATTTCAAGAAGAACGGTAAATAAATATAGAAATGAATTAAAATCTAAAGGAGAAATTTATGGACCCTAAAATACAAGCCATTAACTATCATTTAAGCAATAGTACAAAGGATTTTATTGCAAAAAAATTAGAAAAACTTGGGACACATATTACACAAAATTCAGAAAGTCTCAAAATTACGATAAAGAAAGAAAATGATATTTTCGATATAGATGCTCATCTTCACTTTAACTGGGGAAAAATAATACACATCACAGAAAAGGGCAAAGAATTATATGCTTTAATAGAACGTTTAATAGAAAGACTGCAAAATACAGCAAACAAGGAAAAAAATAAAAAAGATACAATAAAATAAACAAGTACAATTAAATGCAAACAATAACAATTGAGATCAATAACAAAGAAGGATTCCATTCAAGACCCTCCATCATGATTGCAGACATTGCAAGCAAATATCCTACTTGTAATGTAAAATTAATGACAGAAGATGGAAAAGAAGCTGATGCTAAATATACAGTTGAAATTATGATACTTGGGATTATATACAAAGAAAAAATAAAAATTATCACACAGGGCAAAAAAGAAACTGAAATAATTGATAAACTATCAAAACTATTAAAGTCAAACTTTAAAAAAGAGATTAGAGAATGAACAACAAAATTGTATACACAATATTATTTATTATAAACCCTATGCTTTCATTCGGAACGGTAGACTATATGAAAGACACAGGTCATAATATCGATGCCAAAATTTCTTCATTCATAATGAGTCTAGCAATTATTGTAATATCAGCCAATCTACTTGGTAACTTAGCAGGCAAATTCGGAATCCCAAAAGTAATAGGACAAATAACAGCGGGCATACTACTAAGTCCAACATTTCTTGGTAAGATCAAAATGCCTTTATTATTTCCATCAGGAATCATTAGTGCTGGTGAGAATTACCTAATCAATGAAGAAATATTTGCAATATCAACAATAGCCTCCATAATCCTACTTTTTATGGCAGGACTTGAAACAGATTTAAAATTATTCCTTAAATTTTTACCACGTGGAGGATTAATAGGGATAACAGAAGTCATTGGTACTTTCACAAGTTTCGCACTAATATCTACCATTCTGTTTGATGTACAATTCATTAGTCCTACAGCTCTTTTTATAGGAATTATTGCAACACCTTCTTCTGCAGGAATTGCCGCAAGCATACTCTCAGCTAAGAAAAAAATGAGTACATCAGAAGGGGTGACAATAATATCAACTTCAATAATTGATGATGTCCTCTCAATGATTATGCTTACAAGTGTCATAACTATATCAAGATCACTCTCAGATCTTGATATTACAATCTCAATTACTGAAACACTTAAGAACATATTAATTTGGTTTTTCCTAACATTTATATTAATCTTATTATCAGAACCAATTTCAAAATTACTAAAAAGCTTTAATAGTGTCACATTAGCAACCGTCATAACCATTACTCTCACCTTTATTGTTGCAAGTTTTTTCCAAAACCTAGGAATGTCCTTTGTAATTGGAGCTTATATATTTGGACTTGCCATGTCAAAAACAGATATTGTATGTGTAATTCAAGACAAACTAACAATATTTGAAAGGTTTTTTATACCAATATTTTTTACATCAATAGGACTTATGGCAGACATTAATGTAATACTATCAAAAGAAGTCTTAACACTTGGAACTATGCTTAGCTTCATAGCCATAGCAACAAAACTCGTATATTGTTTCATTCCATCATGTTTTTTAGGCTTTAATAAACTAGGTGCACTAAGAATAGCTTTTGGAATGATTCCAAGAGGCGAGATATCATTAATTATTGCAAATGTAGCACTATCTTCTGACTTTATAAGTCAAAAAATATTTGGAATAACAATAATTATAGTTTTCCTGCCAACAATTATTGCAACACCCATAATAAATATGTTATTTCAAATAAATAAAAATGGCTTAAAAAAAGAAATTAAAACAGAACAAAACACTCAAATTACAGCATCATTTAAATATGACAACTTAACAAAAATACTTGTATGGGATTTAAAAAATGAACTAAGAAACGAGGGATTTTTCACTCAACAAATAAAAAATGACTTTTCACAATACATAAACGCAAGATGCAATGATATTTCATTATCAATAAAACGAGAAGGAAGCAAAATTACATTTGAATGTCCAAACAAACATCTAATCGTCATACAAGATTTGTTTAGAGAAACTATTTTAAACTTAGAGAAAATAACTGAAGAAGTGAAACATGTCTCTGTAAAAGCACAAAAATTAGACTATTCAATAAATTATGATAAAATACGCAGCAACATCGCCTTAAATAAGAGGATTAAAAAGGAAAATATTATTTTTGAATTGAAAGCAAAAAATAAAATTGAAGTCTTAAGAGAATTACTAAGTGTAATAAAAGTTGAAATCAATAAAGAGGTAATATTACAAGACTTAATGGAAAGAGAAAAACTCATAACTACAGCCCTTAAAGAAGGATTTGCAATCCCTCATTTAAAGACCAATTTAATTCAGAAAATGCACATTGCCATTGGCATCAGTCATAACGGAATTGACTTTAATGCTATTGATAAAAACTTAAGTCATATATTTATATTAATACTATACCCAGCAAAAGAGTATGTTAATTATCCACGTATTTTAGCATCTATTGTGGGGAAAGTTGATTCTAATAAAAAGGCAATGCTTAAAGCTAAAACTGATAAAGAAATTTATAATATAATAGTAGGATAAACTATGTTTAAAACCATCAGATGCAATCAAATAAACGATAAACTTGTAAACCAAAGGATAGAAATAAATGCCTGGGTCAAAAAAATAAGACATCATGGAAAAATGACCTTTATTAATCTTAGAGACAGATACGATGAAACACAGGTGCTTATAAGTGATGATAAACTTTTAAAGATAACTTCTCAAATAAAGATGGAATACTGCATTAAAGTCCAAGGAACATTAGAACGAAGACCTTCAAAGCTTGAAAACAAAGAAATGAGAACAGGAGCATTTGAAATAGTTGCAGAGAATATAGATATAATCTCAAAATGCAATGAATTGCCCTTTATGATTGAAGATAATAATAATGCAAATGAAAATGCAAAACTTGAATATAGATATTTAGATTTAAGACGTGAAGAACAAAAACAAAAAATAATACTAAGAAGCAAGGTAATACACATAATTAGAAATTATTTAATAAAAAAAGATTTCTTAGAATTAGAAACCCCAACATTTGTCAAATCAACTCCAGAAGGTGCAAGAGATTTTCTTGTTCCATCAAGAATACATAAAGGACACTTTTACGCACTACCACAATCACCACAAATATATAAGCAACTTACAATGATAGCTGGACTTGATAAATACTTTCAAATAGCTAGATGCTACAGAGATGAAGACTCAAGAGGTGACAGACAACCGGAATTCACACAACTTGACCTTGAAATGAGCTTCATAAAGAAAGAAAACATATTTAAATTAATAGAAAATCTCATTTACACCATTTTCAAAAATGCACTAAATATTAGTTTACCAAAAAAATTCAAAAGAATGACTTATCACTATGCAATGAATACATATGGAAGCGATAAACCAGATACTAGATATGAATTATTAATACAAGATATGAGCAAACATCTCAAGCAATCCTCATTTAATGCGTTTAAAGATACATTACAAAATAAAGGAACAATAAAAGCACTTATCATAAAAAATCAAGCTCATAACTTTTCAAGAAGCAAGATTAACAATATAGAAGAACATGCCAAAATTTACAAGAAGTGTAATCTTTATTTTTCAAAATTAGAAAATAATGAATTTTCAGGAGGCATTGCTAAATTTTTAAATGAAATAAAACAAACTTTAATTAACACTTACTCACTTACAAACAACGATATAATATTTTTTATAGCTGATTCATGGGAAAATGCTTGCAAAATCATGGGACAAGTTAGAATTAAGATTGCAACTGAACTTAATCTAATAAACAAGAATATATTTGAATTCTTATGGATCTATGATTTTCCTTTGTTTGAGTACGATGAAGATACAAAAAACTATAAAGCAGCACATCATATGTTTTCACTTCCCAAACAAATATATATCGATACTTTAGAGAGCAATCCAAATAAAGTTCTAGGCGAAGTTTATGATCTTGTATTAAATGGCATGGAACTTGGTTCAGGCTCAATCAGAGTACACACAAAAGAACTTCAACAAAGAATTTTTAATATAGTAGGATTTAAAGACACAATAGTAGAAGAGAGATTTGGTTTCTTTTTAAAAGCATTAGAATATGGAGCCCCTATTCACGGTGGAATAGCCATTGGCATTGATAGGCTCTTAATGCTAATGACACACTCAAATTCAATAAAAGATGTAATACTTTTCCCCAAAAACTCATTCGCAGCAAGCCCACTTGACAAATCTCCTTCTAAAATTTCAAATGAACAACTAAGAGAACTAAATTTAAAAATCGAAGATGAAGATTATAAAAATTAAGGATGCCATGGCATCCTTAATGATAAATTATAAAAATTATTCAATTGCAATCTTTTTCTCTTGAGTTTTTTCAATAACTTCCGGTTTTTTAGGAAGTTTAACAAACAAAACACCATCTTTAAGTTCTGACTTGATTTTACTTTGATCAATATTCCCAGATAATCTAAAACTTCTTGAAAAAGAGATATCTTTTCTCTCTACCCTTAAATACTTATCATTTTGCTCTTCCGTTTCATCCTTACTCTCATAACTTATTGTCAAATAATCATTTTTAACTGAAATTGATATATCTTCCTTTTTTATGCCTGGCAAATAAGCTTCAAGAGTGAATGACTTGCCCTCATCTTTAATATTCACAGGAACATCTTGAATACCTCTAGGGGTCATAAGGTCAAAGTCATCATTTAAAAAATCTAGAAAACTTCTCTTATAGTTGGTTAACAACATATAAACCTCCTTTTTTTTACTTCATATAAAGTATCATGCAAAAACTATACCAAACTTGCAATTTCAATAAATTTAAGTCTTAAGACAAACAAATCGAAAAAATCATTATAATGAGAAGAAATGGAACATTGGACTTAATAAGTAATATATTTATGTATAATAAATACACAAAAATAAAAAAAAGTCGTCTTTATAGACGACAAAATCAAATTTACAATCTACACTTATCTCAATTTCTATTAATATTATTAAGGTTTTTGCAAGCAAGTTTTACACGTTCCTTCATGCTAATCTCAGATTCTCTAAGCCACACCCTTGGATCATAAAACTTTTTATTTGGAACATCAGCATCACTACCATCTCCAAGCTGCCCTTGTAATCTATTCTCATTTTTTTTATAATAATTCAATATACCTTCCCAAGCAGCCCACTGAGTATCTGTATCAATGTTCATCTTAACAACACCATAAGAGAGCGCTTCATGAATTTCTTCTAGAGTAGATCCAGAACCTCCATGAAACACATATGAAACTGGCTTTGGATTACTTGAATTAGTCTTTGAAACAATATAACTCTGCCCATCTCTTAACACTTTAGGAGTAAGTTGCACATTACCTGGTTTATAGACCCCATGAACATTTCCAAAAGCTGCTGCAATTTGGAAATTAGGACTAACTTTCATAAGTTCAGAATAACCATAGTAAATATCTTCAGGAGTTGAAAATAACTCATGATGTGCCCTATCTGAATTATCAACACCGTCTTCCTCTCCACCAGTAATTCCAAGTTCAATTTCTAAAAACATTTCAATCTTGGACATTCTCTCTAAGAATTTTTTTGATATCTCAATATTCTCTTTAATTGGTTCTTCAGATAAATCTAACATATGTGAGGAAAACAAAGGTCGTTTATGCTCCTGATAATACTTCTCCCCATACTCTAAAAGTCCCTCAACCCAAGGAATTAATTTTTTTGCACAGTGGTCTGTATGAAGGACAACAGGCACTCCATAATATTCTGCTAGTAAATGAACATGCATAGCACCAGAAATGGCCCCAAGTATAGAAGTTCCTTGAGGTTTTTCAACCTTAAGCCCCTTACCACAAACAAAAGCAGAACCACTATTTGAAAACTGTATCATAATAGGAGAATTGATTTCTTTTGCTGCTTCCAAAACAGCATTAATTGAATTTGTACCCACACAATTAATCGCAGGAATTGCAAATCCTTCACTCTTACATATTTCATATAAAGTATGTAGTTCCTTACCATAAACCACTCCAGGCTTAATCTTATCTAACACACCCACCTATAATACCTCCTTCCTCATAAATTGACATATATTTCATTATATACCTTAAACCTTTAAACTTACGCTAATTTTAAGAAACAAAATCTCAAAAAACAAATAATTACAATAACCCCATGCCGATGGGCATACACTATTAATCATTTAACTATCTTAGACTTATACCAATTTGAAAATTTTTTAATCCCATCCTTAATAGATGTTAAAGCCTCATAAGCAAAATCATTTTTAATCTTTGAAATATCACAACAACTCTGTACAACATCTGCTTTTTGCATAGGTAAAAAATTCTTACAAGCTTTATTTCCCAAATTTATTTCAAGCTCATTAATAAAATCCATAAGTTTAATAGCACGCCCTGTACCTATATTATATATTTTATAAGGAGCAAGAGAACTTGAAGAATTAGGATTGTTCACATCAAAATTACTATCGCCCTTAGCTGGTTTTCCAAGCACACTATAAATACCATCTGCAACATCGTCCACATACGTAAAGTCTCTAGCCATATTCCCATCATTAAAAACATTAATGGAGGTTTGTTTTGTAATCCCATCAGCAAATAAATATAATGCCATATCAGGTCGTCCATAAGGTCCATAAACTGTA
This sequence comes from Borrelia coriaceae, assembly GCF_023035295.1. Lineage (NCBI taxonomy): Bacteria > Pseudomonadati > Spirochaetota > Spirochaetia > Spirochaetales > Borreliaceae > Borrelia > Borrelia coriaceae. Next base: position 466,292 of record NZ_CP075076.1, on the reverse strand, counting down.
AAAAATCTTAACCCTGTTGTTGGAATATTAAAAGACGAACTGTAAGCATGTGCTATTACCTCATTAGACTTTTTGCTAGCCGCATATAAATTTAAAGGATGATCTGTAATACTATCCTCACCTGAGGGCATCTTTTCATTTATTCCATACACTGCGGACGTTGAGGCATAAACAAAATGCTTAATATAATTTTTATATATTCTGCATGAATCTAAAACATTAAAGAACCCAACAATATTAACTGAAATATAACTATCGGGATTTTCAATACTATCTCTAATCCCGGCCTGCGCAGCCAAATGACAAACATGTGTAAATTTATAATTAGCAAAAATAGATAAGATTTTATCTTTATCTAAAATATCAAGATACATAAAACTTAAATTACTATATTTATTACTCTGAATGACTTCTCTACTAACTATATCTTCACAGTTAAATCCTAAAACTTTTAATCTCTCATATTTAAGATCAGGAGAATAGTAATCATTTAAAACATCAACACCTAAAACCTCATGTCCATTATCAACGAGCTTCTTAGCAACATGAAATCCAATAAATCCAGCAATACCTGTTAAAAACACTCTCATATAATAATCCCCATAAATTAATATATAAATAAAAATTTACTATCCTCATACCCACAACCACAAAGCATAAACCAACCAAATACCAACCGACTAAACAGAACCTAAATATTAAGTATTTATCATCGAGTTATAAATCTTGGAAGTAAAAAATTTACTTCCTGACATTAGCCATCCCTTTTTTGATAACCACGAAAATTATTATTATATTTACTATTCCTAACATAAGAAATTCTAACTCTCTTTAAATTTCCATCACCCTCGCTCTCTGTCTTAATATCACTATAACGATTCAAAGTAGTATGAATAATTCTCCTCTCAAAAGGATTCATTGTTGGCAAAAGAATAGAACGTCTACTCCTTTTAACCTTATTTAAAGAATTTATTGCCAAATTAATAAACCTCGATTTAAATCTTTCTCTATAATCCTCAATATCTAATATTATCTTATTAAAATTGCCATTATCTCCAATAAGTCTAGATACATAAACATTTGCTAAAAGCTGAAGAGCATCTAAATTTCTCCCCTCTCTTCCAATTAAAATATTTGGATTTTCCGTATCAATAGAAATTTTGATATAATCACCTTCTCTAGATTCAATTTTTAAATCAACACTATAACCCATTTTATTTATCATTTCTTTAATAAAATCCAAAACTTTATCACACACATCTTCATTAACCGGAATCTCAGATCTTGGTGCATCCTCTTTTACATGAGGAGACACTTTTATTTTAATCATCTCTTTTTTAAATAAAAATCCAACTTTCTCTTTATCCAAAATCTCTACATCAAACTCGCCTTCTTTTAAATCAAGATCTCTCATTGCTTTTTTAATTGCTTCTTGTTCTGTTTTCCCATAAAATTCATAACTCATCTGTTCCTCCTTTCAGATACATTCATCTTTATATAGTATTGTTGTAAAATAGTAAAAATATTGGTTGTAATCCAATAGATCAAAAGTCCTGATGGCATATCATAAAGTATGAAAAAAAACATAATAGGCATACCAAAATATAAAAATTTTTGTTGTGATCCAAGATTCTTAAAACTAATATTAGAACTAATTATTGTAGATAATAACTGAGTAATCATCATAATAAAAGGTAAAATCCTAATATCAGTCCATACAAAAACTTTATACCCAAAATAATATATGCTATCACCAATTGACAAATCATCAATCCAGCCTGGAATAAAACTAGCCCCCCTTAGTAAAAAGAAATTATTTACAAGCCCATAAAGAGCAAAAAACACAGGTAGTTGTAAAAGAATAGGAAAACACCCTCCAAGGGGATTAACACCTTCTTCCCTATAAAGTTTCCCCATCTCTTCATTTAATTTTTTGGGATCATTTTTAAATTTTACTTGTATCTCTTTCATTTTTGGCTGTAACTTAGAAAGTTCTGCTGTAGCCCTAAAACTCTTAAAAGTCAAAGGAAATATAAGTATTCTTACAACAATTGTCAAAAACATTATTGAAAGTCCCCAATTAGGAATAACATCATAAAAAATTTGCATTATCAACTGCATAGGAACCTGAATAAAATACAACAAACTTCTCTCTACAGACATTCCAAATTCAACATTAGACAAACCAAAACTATTAAGACTTTCTTTATTAAAAATATCTAAATATCCATTATCTCTAGGTCCTGCATAAACATAAAAGGTATCACTAATATTAGTACCACCTACTTTATTTACAATAAAAGCCTTTAAAATTCCATTTTCCTCTCTAAATTCAACATTCATACTTTCTTTTGAAACTAAAACTTCAAAATATTTAGTACCTGAGCCAATCCACTTAGGATTAATAACACTTAAACCATTCTTTCCATATCTAAGCTTAGTATCATAATAAATAGCCTGGGATAAATAATTGTTATATTGCAAATTACCTCTAGCACTTAAGTTTTCAATATCAGAACTTAATACAAACTTATAAAAATCAATATCAAAATTATCATTAGCATCAATAGTATCTAAAAAAATTTCTAACTTGATCAAATATTCATTTTCACTAGAAAATGTGTATCTCTTTGTGTATTTATAATACTTGCCATTATACTCAAAAGTAGTATTAAAATCATGCGTATAATCATCTATTTTATTGTATACAAATAAACTTTTAGTTAAGTTATCAAAGGAAATATAAAATAAACTCTCCCTATTCATACTAAACTTAACTAACTCTGTCGGCTCTTTCTCTAAATTTAAATGGTTTTTAAGCTTTAGAGAAACTAAATTTCCCCCAAATGTCGAAAAGGTAGAATAATATATATCAGTCTCAACATTAATGTCTTTAGAATTAGCATTTAAGCTTAAAACATAATCTACATCAATTAAAGAATCATCAACATCAAAATTCCTATCTAAATTAAAACCAATCTCATTATCCGCAACAGAAGGAGATTTTTGAGAGAAAAAAATATCATCAATAATCATAAAAATACCAATAAAAAATAAAGACAAATAAACAGCCCTTAAAATTCTTTTATTCTGACTCACACTTTCCTCTTCATGACATATGCACTTACATTGTCTAAAATCATCTCAACTTCACAATAATTAACATCTACTTTTTGAGGATAAACTACGAAAATAAGGTCAACATACATACCTTTAAGTAAAGAAAACTGTTTTCTAAAACATTCCTTAAAAATTCTCCGCACACGATTCCGCTTAACAGCACCTTTAAAAATTTTAGGAAAGGTAACAATCATCCTAGAAATTGCTAAACTTGTAAACTTATAAAATATATTAATTCCTTCTAGTCTAATAAATTTACCTTTTTTAAAAAGCTCTTGAATTTCTCGCTTCGATTTTATACTAATATTTCTTTTTCTCATCAGAAACAGTTAATTTTGATCTTCCCTTAGCTCTTCTTCTGGCAAGAACAAGTCTTCCACCCCTAGTCTTCATCCTAGCTCTAAATCCAAATTTTCTGTTCCTCTTAACCCGACTTGGCTGATAAGTCCTCTTCAAAAAAGCCCTCCAATTAAAAACATTCTTTACTAATAAGACATAAGTTAAACACTACAATAGTATATTATACAATTACAATTGTCAATAAAATTATCTTATCAAAACCTTTATATCCAATATTTCAAGGCCCGTAAACTCCTTTATTAATTTTATTATTTTTGATTTATTAAGAGAAATATTATATAAAACACTTGAATTTTTAACGGCAACAAATAATATTTTATTATCTTTCAAATTCAATAACCTAACTTTATCTGACAAATCTTTAAATATAATTTGCCAATTTTTAGAAAGTATGAAACTGGCATTTAATTTGTTATCAACACATATATCCGAATCTAAATATTCTTTAAGTACATCAGCAACTTTTTTAAAGCTCAAATCTTCCATTCTTAACCCTATACACTATAAAATCACTCTTTCCTTTAATATCACAATAGTCATCCAAAAACGTAAAGAAACACTGAGAATCCTTTGGCAAGATATCAAACACTCTCTTTCTTTTAATACTATCCAATTCCAAAAACACATCATCAAAAAGCAAAATAGGTGATATACCAAATCGCTTATTAAAGATAATAACCTGCACAAGTCTATAAATCAAAGCAAGGACCCTTGTTTGTCCTGTTGAAGCATGATGAGTAAACACCCTCTCACCAATTAATATCTCATATAAATCTCTATGAGGACCTATTAAAGTACTCTCATTGCTAAGTTCATCTTGTTCTCTTAAAATTAAAGTTTGCAAAAATTCATTTCTTTCAAAACATTTAACAGAATGCAAATATTTAATCTCTAAACTACAAGAAACATCAAAAATAAACGAATAATAATATTTAAAAAACTCATGAAAATGCTTAACAAAAGTTTGCCTCATCTTTGTTATCTCAAGAGCACAATCAACAAAAGTTTCATTATAAACTTTAAGCAAATCCCTATTACCTTGCCTTAAAATCAAATTTCTTTGTTGCAAAATTTTTCGGTATTTCCTAAGAGAATCCAAATAATTTAAAGAAACAAAACTTATTGCCTGATCAAAAAACCATCTCTTCTTAACGGGAGCCCCAATTATAAAGTCAGTATCATAATTTGAAAAAATAATTACCGGAATATTCAATATCAAATCTTTTCTATCCTTTACAAGACTATTATTAACCCTTAACTCTTTCCTTCCATCCTTAAATGATAGACTAATCTCCCCCTCCTTTTCTTTAGTCTTATAGAGGCACTTTAAATAAAATTCCGTTTTGCCATATGTAATCAGTTCTTTATCAGTACCAACTAAAAAAGAAGACGCAAAAGCAAGACAGTAAATAGCATCAAGAGCATTAGTCTTACCTGAACCATTCTCTCCATAAAAATAGATATTATTAAAATCAAAATTAATAACCTGATTTTCTATATTCTTAAAATTAAAGAACTCAATTTTCTTTATCATTTTGCCACAAAAAAGAATCTTAGTTGAGTATCATGGGCATTATTAAATGAATGAAATCAAAATTTTCAGGTTCATTTAATTTCAATATACCTCCGCCACTGAATTTTATCTCTAATTTCGAAGTATCAAAAACACTTATTGCCTCAATAAGATAAGCACTATTAACAGCTAAGACTTCTTCGCTTCCCTCATAATCATAATTAGGCTCTTGTACAAAAAATTCTCCTCTTCTTCCTGTAATTGGATCTTCTGCCATAAGTCTTAATTGCTTATTAGAAAAATTCAAAATAACCTTTTTAGATCGCTTGTCTATATAAGAATTAACCCTTGCAATCCTATCTTTTAAAATGCTAATCTCAATTAATGCTCTGTTTTGTTGCTCATTTGGTATGATACTCTCATAATCAGGATAATTTCCGTTTATCAAACTACAAGCTATTTTATAATTATTGAACTCAACATAAAATTTTTTATCAGAGACTTTAATCTTTACAATACCCTCTCCTACCATCATTTGCTTTAGGAGATTAAACATTTTAACAGGAACAATAAAATTAATATCTTCTTCTAATATTAACTCTGTCTTATATAAAGATAGTCTATGTGAATTGCTAGATACAAGAGTTAATGCAGAATTTTTATCTTTTGTGAAATAAATTCCATTAAGAACATTTTTGGACTCATCGTGTGATGCCGAAAATGCAACTTTGTTTATAATTTTTTTAAACTCTTTTTGTTTTAATTCAAGTGTTAAATTGTAAGCTTCTCCATTTATATCATAATTGTAAACTTCAATTTCTTCATTAGAAAAAGTTGGCTCGCTTAAGTGATCATTTATACAATTTTCATTTTCTGATTCCCCAATAATGCTTAGCTTGTTTTCATCTTCTATAAACTTTATTTTTAATTCATTATACAAATTTAGTGCTTTTACAGCATCTGATAAATTTGAAGCATTAATTAATACCCTAAAATTTTCCGTTGAAACGATTGGGATCGTGCTTTCAAAAAAGATATTTCTATCTGTTGATTTTATCGTAAGGTTAGAATTTTTTACTTCAAGTAATGTTGCACTCCAAATGTCATTTATGTTCCTATTTAGGATTATGCTTTTAGCTTTGTCAATCTCATTCGAAATTTGTTCTGTATCACACAGTATAAATTTTTCGTTCAATGTTTTACCTCCTTTTATTATATTATCATTTCTTGGCTTTTATGAATGCAGGTTTTGTTTTGATTATTGTATGTTTTCTTATTATATTTTAATAGTTGTATTAGTAAGGGTCTGTCTAATTGTTTAATTTTGTTTATCTGATTATATTGTAAGGAATAATGTATGTCTAATTATGTGTATTTTTTGATGAATTATTTGTTTAATTTGTTCAAGGATATTTTAAATTTTATGAATTTTGTTAATTTTTGTTAATCTTGTTCATAAGTTCTATGATTAAATTGTTAATTTCTAAGTCATTGTTTCTCTCTTTATCTATTTTATTTATCGAATAAAGGACTGTTGAATGGGTTTTCCCTCCAATGATTTTGCCTATTTCAATTGTTGAAAGCTCTGTAAAATTCCTCAAAAGATAAGCATAAATGTGTCTTGCTTTGGTGATTTCAGGTTTTTTGCTGTTGCCTTCGATATCCTTGTTTGTAAGTTTTAATTCTCTTAAGATGACTTTTTTTATGCTTTCAATATTTATTGTATTATTTATGTTTGTATTATCGTTTTCATAAGCTATTATCTCTGTAATTATTTTGTCTACTATGCTAGTATCAATTTCTATATCTTCAAGGTCTATATGTGCTTTTAATTTTGTTACAGCCGCTTCAAGATCTCTTATGTTCGTTGTAACTTTTTTAGCAACTAAGTTGAGAATACTTTTTGGAACTTTAATTCCATCTTCCTCTGCTTTTTTTTCTATAATTGCCACTCTTAATTCAAAGTTTGGTTTTGATATGTCGACATTTAATCCCCTTGTAAATCTGCTTTTTAATCTATCTGTAAAATTTATAAGTTCTGAAGGTTGTCTATCACATGTAAATACCATTTGTTTATTATCTTCATAAAGAGCATTGAAAGTGTGAAAAAGCTCTTCTTGTATACCTTCTTTTTTTTGTAAATCATGAATATCATCTAGTAATAACATGTCTAGATATCGGTATTTTTTCTTAAATCTTTTTGTTTCGTTTGTTTTTATGCTTTCTACAAATTCATTTAGAAAATTTTCAGCGGTTACGTAAAGTATTTTAAATTCTTTATGTAATTCTCCTGTTTTATTTCCTATACTTTGGAGTAGATGTGTTTTGCCAAGACCAACTCCACCGTAAATTAGGCACGGATTATATTTTTTACCAGGATTTTTTGCAATTGATAAACTTGCATTATATGCAAGTTTATTATTTGGCCCTGTAATGAAATTTTCAAATGTGTATTTTTTTTTAAGAAAAGGATTTCTATATTTTGTGTGTATTTCTTCTTTTATAGTGTATTGTTTTGTACTCTTCATTATGTTATTGGTGTGAGTTTGAATTTCCATTCTTTTGTCCATTGAATCTTGTTGTATCGAAATGTCTTTTAAAGAGGTGTTTGTTAAGTTCATGTTATGAGTTTTAGATTCATTTTGTGAATTTATAAATTCAACATTAATCGCATCATGACCTTTTTCAATTAGAATTTCTTTTATTCTTTTTGAAAATCTTTTTTCCACTTGATTTTTATGAAAAGAATTTGGAGTAGCTATTTTTATGATCTCACTATTTGCGTCTATGAAGTATAAATTTTCAAACCATATGTAAAATTCTTCTTCAGAAAGCTCTTTTCTTATTGCTGCTAAAATTAAACTCCATATATTTTTTCCCTCTTGCATATCTTATCCTTATTGATTTTGGATCTTTATTACTATATCTTTTTGATTATTAGTATATGTACGTATAAGTATATAGTATAATAATGAACTGAAACATTATCTTAACTATTTATGAGTCTTGAAATTTTATTGGTTTTAATTCAAATTGAATATGTCTTGTAATTTATGTTATTTAATGGATCTTATATTATTTTTAATGTAGAATTTGCTTATATCTATATTATGATTAATTGTGTGGAAGGTTTATGAGTTATGTTGCTAATAATATCCAGGTTTTAAAGGGCCTTGAAGCTGTTAGAAAAAGGCCTGGTATGTATATTGGATCCGTTTCAATTAATGGATTGCATCACTTGGTTTATGAAGTGGTTGATAATAGTGTTGACGAGGCTTTAGCAGGGTTTTGTGATAAAATAGAGGTAGTTATAAATCCAGATAATTCGATAACAGTAAATGATAATGGTAGAGGAATTCCTACAGATATTCATGAAGAAGAAGGAATTAGCGCTCTTGAACTTGTTTTAACTAAGTTACATTCTGGAGGCAAATTTAATAAAGGTACTTATAAGGTTTCTGGTGGACTTCATGGGGTTGGAATTTCGGTTGTTAATGCTTTATCATCCTTTTTAGAGGTAATTATTAGCAGGGATGGAAATCTTTTTAAGCAAACTTATTCAAGGGGTATTCCAACATCTGAGGTTGAGGTTGTTGGAGTAAGTGCTGCCAGAGGTACTAAAGTTACTTTTTTAGCTGATTCTGAGATTTTTGAAACCTTGGAATATGATTTTGAAACTTTATCAAAGAGATTAAGAGAGCTTGCATTTTTAAATGATAAGATACGGATTTCAATTGAAGATAGGAGATTAGGCAAGGAAAAGTTTTTAGAGTTTTATTTTGAAGGTGGAATAAAAGCTTTTGTAGATTATATAACAAATAATAGCACAAATATTCAAAGTGAGCCTTATTTTATTGAAGGAACTTGTGATGATGTTATTGTTAGTGTTGGACTTAAATGGACTGAAGGGTATTCTGAGAATATTTTATCGTTTGTAAACAATATTAATACCAGAGAGGGCGGCACCCATGTTGCTGGTTTTAAGAGTGGTTTTTTAAAGGCAATGAGTGAAGCTTTTAAAGAGTCAAAGATAAGTAAGAAAGATGTTCCAAATCTTACATTAGATGATTTTAAGGAAGGTTTAACAGCGGTAATTTCTATTAAGGTTCCAGAACCTCAATTTGAGGGTCAAACTAAGGGAAAATTAGGAAATTCTTATGTAAAAAAAATTGTTGAAGCTATTGTGCATGATGAGCTTTTGAAAGTTATTGATGCTAATCCTTTAGAAATAGATATTATTCTTAATAAAGCGATAAAAGCTGCTCGTGCTCGTGAAGCTGCAAGAAAAGCAAGAGAGTCTGAGAGAAAAAAAAGTGCCTTTGAAAGCTTAGCATTGCCTGGCAAATTGGCAGATTGTGCATCTAAAAACCCGCTTGAGAGAGAGATTTATATTGTGGAAGGTGATTCTGCAGGAGGAAGTGCTAAAATGGGAAGAGATAGATTTTATCAAGCTATCTTGCCATTGTGGGGGAAAATGCTGAATGTTGAAAAAACACGAGAAGATAAGGTTATTACAAACGACAAGCTTATTCCGATAATTGCCTCTCTTGGTGCTGGTGTTGGGAAGACTTTTTATATTGAAAAACTTCGTTATCATAAAATTATTATTATGGCCGATGCTGATGTTGATGGTTCTCATATTCGAACATTACTTCTGACATTTTTCTTTCGTTACATGAGACAGTTAATTGATAATGGGCATGTATATATAGCTATGCCACCTCTTTATAAAGTTAAATATGAGAATAGGGCGCATTACTTTTATGATGATTTGGAAAAGGAAGCTTTTTTAAGCTCGATTGAGACTGGCAGGAGAGATAAAGTTAGTCTTCAAAGGTATAAGGGGCTTGGGGAGATGAATCCTACACAACTTTGGGAAACTACTATGAATCCTGCTACTAGAAAAATGAAATTAGTGAAAATAGATGATGCTATACAGGCTGAGAAAATTTTTATTACTCTTATGGGAGACGATGTTGAACCTAGAAGAGAATTTATTGAGCAAAATGCGCTTGATGTCGTAAATCTTGATGTGTGATTGGAGCATTAATGGCAATTGAAGAAGATAAAGAGAAAATATTAAATATAAAAATAGAAGATGAAGTTAGAACATCTTATTTAAATTATGCAATGTCTGTTATTGTTTCAAGAGCTCTTCCTGATGTGAGGGATGGTCTTAAACCTGTTCACAGAAGGATCCTATATTCAATGCATGAAATGGGACTTAGGGCTGATAAATCATTTAAAAAAGCTGGAAGAATTGTTGGAGATGTTCTTGGTAAATATCATCCTCATGGTGATCAGTCAATTTATGAAGCACTTGTAAGGCTTGCACAGGATTTTTCATTAAGATATCCGATAGTAACTGGACAGGGCAATTTTGGTTCTATTGATGGCGATCCTCCTGCTGCTATGAGATATACTGAAGCTCGAATGGCCAAAATAGCTGAGGAGCTTGTTAGGGATATAGATAGACAAACTGTTGATTTTAGAGCCAATTATGATGATTCTTTATTTGAGCCTGAAGTTTTGCCAGCTGCTTTTCCATTTCTTTTAGTTAATGGTTCTAGTGGAATTGCTGTTGGAATGGCAACAAATATGGCTCCACATAATTTAAGGGAAATTTGTGAAGCCATAGTGTATATGCTGGATCACGATGATGCTTCTGTTGATGATTTAATTAAAATAGTTAAAGGCCCAGATTTTCCTACTTATGCTGAAATCATATATAATGATAGCTTAGTTAAGGCTTATACGACTGGAAAGGGTAGTGTTGTTATTAGAGCTCGATATCATATTGAGGAAAAGACGGAAGATCATGTTGCTGTTATAATTACACAAATACCTTATGCTGTGAACAAATCTTCTTTGCTTATAAAAATTGCATTTTTAATAAAGGAAGAAAAGCTTGAAGGTATATCTGATATAAGGGATGAATCGGATCGTGAGGGTATTAGAATTGTCCTTGAAATTAAAAAAGGTTTTGACCCTTATGTCGTTATGAATTTACTTTATGAATATACTGAGTTGAGGAAAAATTTTAGCATAAATAATTTGGCTCTTGTTGATGGAATTCCAAAACAATTAAATTTAAAAGAGCTTGTTTTTGAATTTATTAAACATAGAAAGGAAATTGTTAGAAGGCGGGTGGAGTTTGACTTAAAAAAAGCAAGAGAAAAGGCTCATATTCTTGAAGGATTAAATATTGCTTTAAGTAATATTGGTAGAGTTATCGAAATAATACGATCTTCTAGGCTCATAAAAGATGCTAAGGAAGATCTTATTAAAGAATTTAATTTGTCAGAGATTCAATCTAATTCTATACTGGATATGAAGTTACAGAGGTTAACATCTCTTGAAATAGAGAAACTTGAAGAAGAGTTGAAAATTCTCCTAGCTTTAATAAAAGATTATGAAGACATTCTTATTCGTCCAGAAAGAATTGTTAATATTGTAAGGGAAGAGATTATTAATTTAAGTGTAAAATTTGGCGATGAGCGCCGAACAAAAATAATTTATGATGAGGAGGTTTTAAAAACTAGTATGTCAGATTTAATGCAGAGGGAAAATGTTATTGTTATTCTTACAAAGCAGGGTTTCATTAAAAGAATCTTACAAGATGAGTATAAACTTCAAGGTATAGGTGGTAAGGGCCTTGGTTCTTTTGAGTTACAAGACAAAGATCAAGTTAATATTGCTTTGTGTGTCAATACTCATGACTTTTTACTTATGATTTCAAATGAAGGGAAGCTTTATGTAATTAATGCTTATGGGATTAAGGATACTTCTAGGACTTCAAGAGGACAAAATATACGTGAGCTTATTAATTTGGGAGAAAAAGAAGAAATATTAGCTGTTAAAAATTGCAATGAATTATCGTCAGACAATTATTTATTAATAACAACTGCAAATGGAAAAATAGCTCGTATTGAAACAGAAGGATTTAAGACGCTTAAATCAAGGGGCGTTATTGTCATTAAGCTCGATGATAAAGATTTTGTTACAAGTGCTGAGATTGTTTCTAAGAATGAAAAAATTATTTGTATTTCTAAGAAGGGTAATGCTTTTGCATTTAATTCAAATGATATTAGGCTTACACATAGAGGAACTCAGGGTGTTTCTGGTATGAGAGTAAGAGAAGGTGATATGCTTATTAAGGCATTAGCAGTAAGACAAGGATCCCATATTTTAATTGTGTCTGAGAATGGCTATGGCAAGAGATTAGAAATATCTAAGGTGACTGAGCTTAAAAGAGGAGCTACTGGTTATACTTGCTATAAAAAATCCGATGAAAAGGCCGGTACCGTTGTTGATGCTGTTTCAGTTGCGCAAGATGATGAAATATTACTTGTAAGTAAGACTTCAAAGGTCTTGAGAACATTAGTTGACAAAATATCTGAGCAAGGTAAGGATGCTAGGGGAATGCAAGTATTATCTCTTGATGAGGATAAGTTGATATCTGTTTCAAAATTTGTCAAATAATAAATTAATGTTAGTTGTATTGTTGGAATGTTCCACGTGGAACATTCTTTTTTTTTGTGTTATTTCTTTATTTGGAATTGACATAGAACAACTTTATAAAATTTTGTATTATTACAAGGAGGAATTTGATAAAATGAACGAGACTTTTAAAATGGTAGATATTAATCTTTTAGATATCGATAAATCACAACCTAGAAAGTCTATTAATCTTGCTGAGCTTGAGGAATTAAGTATTTCTATAAAAGAAAATGGAATATTGCAACCTATTATTGTTTTTAATAATAATGGTAGGTATAACATAGTAATAGGTGAGAGAAGATTTAGAGCTGCTAAATTAGCTGGTATGAGTCAAATTCCTATTATAGAGATAGAAACAACTAGAAAAGATAAAGATTTTATGTCTTTAGTTGAGAACATTCAGAGGGAAAACTTAACTCCTGTTGAAGAGGCATATGCTTATAAAAATCTTATGGATAAACATTCTTTGACTCAAAAAGCCTTATCTGAAAAAATAGGTAAAAATAGGTCACATGTTGCTAATTTAGTTCGAATTTTAGAGCTTGAACAGGAGATATTAAATTCGTTACATAAAAAGGAAATATCACTGGGGCATGCTAAGGTTTTATTGTCGTTAAAGGATAATCAGGATAGATATGGGCTTTATCTTTTAATAATTAAAAAAAAATTGTCAGTTAGAGATGCAGAAAATTATGTGAAAAATTTTTATAAACCTATCAATGATAAATCAGAAATTTTAAGAGATCCTTTTTTAAATAGTATTAAAGAATTTTTAATAAGTAGAATACAAACTAAAATAAGTATTAAGGGAAGCAAGGAAAAAGGAAAGATCGAAATAAGTTATTTTACATCTTCTGATTTAAAGAGAATTATTTCTATCTTTGAGAGTATTAAGTAATATTTTTTATATGATTTATTCTGTATTGTATTTCTTTTAAAATAATCAAAAGTTCTTTTTTATTTTTTATCTTGTCTAATTTAATATTTTTAATTTCTTCTAATTCTTGTAAGAGTAATTCTATTATTTTGATAATGTTTCCTCTTTTTAATTGCATTTTATTAAAACGGATTTCTAGTTTTTTTTTGTTATGTTCATATTTTTGGTACTGTGATTTAAATTCTTTTAAGGATTTTATTTTTCCATTAAGGACTTCTGTTTTTAAATGACTGGGGCAAGATCTTTTAGAAATTTCATATGATAGTGATAGTGGCAAATTTTTTATTATGAGTTGCTTGTCGGAATTTTCGATGAGCAACTCATACCTTGAGATTAATGAGTAAACTTTATCCTTTTTAAATCCCATACTAGTAAACCATTTATAAAAAAGACCATCATATTGGTTATTTCCACGTAGTTTATCTTGTGCTTCTTTTAGTATTCTTCCAATTTCTGTGTATGCGTTATTGAATATGTTAAAAATCTCGTATTGTTTGGTTTTTAAAAAATCTGCTATCTCTTTGTCCACTTTTTCATATTTAAAGCTTTTGTTTTCAATTGTAATTAATTCTTGTTTGGCCAAAAGCTTTTCATCTTTTTCATTTTTGTTTAACTTTTTGCCCATTAAAGCCATAAGAGTTTCTAGATTGTCTGACATTTTTATCCTTTAGTTTTTTCTATTATTTCTTTTGTAAGCTCTAAAAAGTCCTTTGCTGCATTACTTTCTTTGTTATATATATAGACTGGTATGTTTTCTTCTTGAGATTTTGAAATGCTTATATTTTTTCTTATTTTGGTATTTAGGAATTTTTCTTTAAATACTTTTCTTAAATAATCAATGTATTTTTCTTTGCTTTTGTTTCTAATATCATATTTATTGATAAATACACCAATAATCTCTAAATCTTTATTTATCTGTTTAACAGCAGTTATTGTATCTAATAGTTGATTGATTCCTTCAAATGCAAAAAATTCTGTTTCTATTGGTATTAAAATATATTTGCTTGCAACAAGGGCATTTATTGTAAGTATTGAGAGAGTCGGAGGGCAGTCAAGGATGATAAAATCGTAATCATCTTGTTTATATTGTTCTAGAGCATTTTTTAAAAAATTTTCTCTTGAAAGTTCATGTATTAATTCTTTCTCTAGTAGTGTTAGCTTAATACTTGACGGGATTATATCTATGTTAAAATTTTTAATAGGTGTAATTTTTTGTTTTTTATAGATAAGTTCATAACTTGAATTTGTATCTTCTTTTTTTGAAACATTAATCCCGATACTGGTATTACCTTGTGAGTCAATGTCTATGAGGAGCGCTTTTTTGTTCAGCAGTGTAATTGAATATGCAATATTTATAGCACTAGTTGTTTTACCAACACCACCTTTTTGATTAATAATGGATATTATTTTCATACAAGTTTTCTCTTAATCAGTGTATATAATAATATTCTATTGTAGAACATAAATAGAAAAATAGTAATATTTTATATGAAATTATTGTCTAAATTGGTGAGGTAATATGCACATATAGACATCTAATTAAATCAAATGTCTATATGTGCATACAATTTAATTAATCTATAGAAATACTTTTGTTCTATCAAATTAGATTAGAGAATTTTCTTGTAAAAACTTTATGATATGTTTTTTATCTTTTATGTTAAATTGTATTGTGGTATTTATTTTATCTAGAAAATTTGCATCTGTAATTTTAATGCCCATCTTGTTTTTAGTTCGTGTAAGTAAATTGTATTGATTGTAGTTGAGATTAAGGCATAATATTTCCATTTCTTCTTTTTCTGTTAGATTTGATTTATTGATTACTTCTTGTGCTGATTTGGAATATGCTTTGATTAAGCCCTGTTTTCCAAGCAAAGTTCCTCCGAAATAACGTACTGTAATAATTAGGGTATCTGTTAAATTTTTGTTTAATATAGCATCTAGCGTAGGTTTTCCAGCTGTTGAACGTGGTTCTTTGTCATCGTTCATTCCATTTATAAATGAAGTTGAATTGCCAATTCTAAATCCATAAACGACATGAGTTGCATTTTTAAATTTTAATTTATATTCTTTTAATATTTTATTTATTTCCTCTTTTTGCTCTACATGAAAAATATATGATAAGAAGATGGATTTTTTTACTTCAATTTTTGAATACGTATTTTCTTTAGGAGTTAACATCATTCAATTTAATAATATATCATCTTTTTTGTGTTGAAGTATTTTTAATTTATGTATATTATTAATAATAATTATTTTTTTATAAATTATGAGTGCAAGTGTTTAAGAGGGGTTAGAAATGATATCAGGATTAAATCCTACATTAAAATTGTTTAAGGAGCATAGGATACTTTACTCCAATATGGAAAGAGGTTTAAAACCCCTCTTAGAAGTTGATAATTTTATTAATAAATACATTCAAAATAAAGAAGGTTTAGAAATTTATGATAAGGTTGTAGGCAAAGCTTCTGCTATTATCATTTATAATATTGGGCTTCAAAATGTCCAGGCAGGTGTTATTTCTCAGCCCGCAAAGGACTTCTTGGAAAGTAGAGGAATAAGGGTTAGTTTTAGAAAGCTAGTAGAAAAGATAAATGATAAGACTGAAAACTTGATTGAAAGTTTAGAAAATCCAGAGGAAGTTTATAAATATATGATTAAAAGAGGAATTATTGTAAGTAATTTCTAGGATTTAAATTTATTTGTTTTTTGCTTTGGAATATATAGAAAGGATTAGTCCTATGTTATACACTAATATTATTAGACTGCCCCAGGTTAAGTAGAAATTGTCTTTTCCATAATCAAAAAGCCATATTCCTGAATAAGTTCCTAAAAATCCTCCAATTGCAGAGGTAAACATAATTAAATTTGGATCAATTGTATGTTTTATGATTTGACTTTGACCGTTTTGGGTGGTTTGTTTTTCTGAAAATTTACTGTTAATGAAAACCATAGCAAATCCAGTAAGTGTGATGCATAGAAAATAAATTGTAAATATTTTTTTAATAAGTTTAAACATAAAATTTACCGCCTTTTAATTTGCAGTTGCTAAAGCTAAAATTAAATAACAATATAAATATATCATAAAAATAAATATTTTTTATATGGATATATAAAAACTCATTACTTTTATTAAGGTATAAGATATTTTGAGGCTAATTAATTTATGTGAATTTTTTTTAATTGAATTCACGTAAATTAGATTATTAAATATTATTTATTATTTTTATGCAGTAGTAAGTTAATGCAGTTCCAATAGGCTGTATCTTAAATTTAAGGAGATTATGTGTTATACATTGTAGGAACACCCATAGGTAATTTAGGTGATATTACATATCGCGCAATTGATACTTTGAGATTTGTTGATGTTGTAT
The DNA here is from genome assembly GCF_023035295.1 of Borrelia coriaceae. Lineage (NCBI taxonomy): Bacteria > Pseudomonadati > Spirochaetota > Spirochaetia > Spirochaetales > Borreliaceae > Borrelia > Borrelia coriaceae. The sequence goes on along the minus strand of NZ_CP075076.1, from coordinate 449,488 downwards.
TTGCAGAAGATACAAGAGTTGCCAAGGGGCTTTTATCTCATTATGGTATTGTTAAAAAATTAATTTCTTGTAATGCAGTAATAGAGCATAAAAGAATTGATTTGTTATTAGAATACTTATCTAGTGGAAAAAACGTAGCTTTTGTTAGTGATGCAGGCACTCCTTGTCTTAGTGATCCTGGTGCTTTACTTGTTGATGCGGCATTTAAACATGGGTATGAAGTTTCTCCTATTCCAGGTGTTAGTTCTTTTAATTCAGTTATCAGTGTAAATCCTTTTAGGGATAAAGTTGTAGTTTTTGAAGGATTTTTGCCAAATAAAGGAGTTAAAAGGGTCAAAAGGATTGAAGAACTGTATAATAGAGGCGATGCATTTATTCTTCTTGAATCCAGTCACAGGATTTTGAAATTATTATTAGAAATTTCTTTAGTAAATTTGAATGCTAATGTTCTTGTTGGGCGTGAGATGACAAAATTATATGAGGAATATAAAATTGGTAAGCCTTTAGAACTGAAAAAATATTTTGAAGAAAATAACAAAGATAAAGGAGAATTTACAATTTTGGTTAGCAGAAAGTCTAAAAATTAAAATTTTTAAAATGTTATTGGAAAATTATTTATATATTATTGATTGTTTGTAAATTGAATGTCCTTTGAGTAATTTATAATCTAGATTATGGTTGTGAAAAGAGAAAAACATTTCAAGAATCGATTTTAAAGACAAACAAAATTTTGACTTGTATAATTTTTGATTTTATGTATTTGCAAATTATGATGAATTTAGAGAAAATATTTTAACTTTTAAAGAATTTAGGTTTAGGATTTTATATTGAATTTAAGGAGCATAATGAAAGGTTTTAAAGATTTTGAATGCTGAAGGTTCAAGTTGATAAATAAGTTTTAAAGAAAAATTATTGCTTGTCCAAGTTAAGAGAAGTCTACCTATTAATGTTTTATGAAAAAAAATAAAGATAAAGAAATTTATAAATGTTTAAATTGTGGATATAAAACTTTAAAGTGGTTAGGAAAATGTCCTGAATGTTTTAGTTGGGAAAGTTTAGAACATTTTTCCGAAATTGAATCCGGTTATGCGGAAGATTTAAGCAAGTTAAAAAATGAGATTTTTTCTTTAAACGATTTTAAGCAAGTTGATAATATTAGATATTTAACAGGTATTGAAGAGTTTGATAGAGTTCTTGGTGCTGGTATTGTAGTTGGTAGTGCAATTGTGATATCAGGAGAGCCTGGTATTGGGAAATCGACTTTTTTACTTCAAATTTCCAGTATTCTTTCACTTGCTGGCAAGAATGTGCTTTATCTTGCAGGTGAAGAATCAATTCCACAAATTAAATTGAGGGCAAATAGACTTAAGATTTTTTCGGATATATTGATAACTAATGAGATAGATATTGAGTCTTTAATCAAAATGCTTGCAAATATTGAACCTGACTTTATTGTTGTTGATTCTATTCAGACTTTGCATTCAAACGAGGTTCAAGGCAGTCTTGGAGGAGTTGCCCAATTAAAGCATTGTGTTTACAAGCTTGTGGAATGGGCAAGGGGGAAGAATATAACTTTATGTTTAGTGGGGCATATTACAAAAGATGGTATTTTAGCAGGTCCAAAGATAATAGAGCATATGGTAGATGCTGTTTTTTATTTTGAGGAGGCAGAAAAATCTTTGCGTATGCTTAGAGCTACTAAAAATAGGTTTGGCTCTATTAATGAAGTAGGTATTTTTGAAATGACAAGTTTGGGGCTTATTGATGTTAAAGATCCCTCTTCTATTTTTTTAGAGAAAAAGGAGGAAGTATCCTCAGGAATTGCTATTGGAATTATTAATGAAGGCAGTAGAGTTTTATTTATTGAAATACAAGCTTTAATTACAAGGACTGGTATGAATATTCCTAGAATTTTCTCTGAAAAAATAGATTCTAAGAAAATATCAAGAATCTTAGCCGTTATTAGTAAGTATTTGAATCTTAATTTTAATAATGATGATGTGTATGTTAATGTTGCTGGGGGACTTAGAATTGATGATATAGAAATTGAGCTTGCTATTTTGGTTGCATTATTTTCTGCCAAAACTAATGTCGTTGTGGATCAAGAATTGATCTTTACAGGTGAAATTTCTCTTTCGGGGAAAATTAAATCATCCTCTAATATTGAGGGTAAAGTTATTGCAGCTAGAAAATCTGGATTTCAAAGCGTCTTGGGTGCTAAGCTAAGGGGTAATCATTATAAGGGATATGAAGGCATAGATAATGTTTTGGGTGTTGTTAGGCGATTGGTTAAAGATAAAAAAATAAGAGAGCATGCATAGATTTTAAAAAATGGATACTATAAAAAAATGCATCTTAACTATTGACAAAGCGTAGTGTATGTTATAAAGTAATAAGAGTTGATATTAATAATTGGAAGAAAAGAGAAGGGAAGAGTTAAGTAAGGTTTAATAAGCCAAATAAAATAAATAACCTGTTAATTTTAAAATTGAGAAAATAAAAATAACGAAGAGTTTGATCCTGGCTTAGAACTAACGCTGGCAGTGCGTCTTAAGCATGCAAGTCAGACGGGATGTAGCAATACATTCAGTGGCGAACGGGTGAGTAACGCGTGGATAATCTACCTACGAGATGGGGATAACTATTAGAAATAGTAGCTAATACCGAATAAAGTCAATTGAGATGTCAATTGATGAAAGGAAGCCTTTAAAGCTTCGCTTGTAGATGAGTCTGCGTCTTATTAGCTAGTTGGTAGGGTAAGAGCCTACCAAGGCTATGATAAGTAACCGGCCTGAGAGGGTGATCGGTCACACTGGAACTGAGATACGGTCCAGACTCCTACGGGAGGCAGCAGCTAAGAATCTTCCGCAATGGGCGAAAGCCTGACGGAGCGACACTGCGTGAACGAAGAAGGTCGAAAGATTGTAAAGTTCTTTTATAAATGAGGAATAAGCTTTGTAGGAAATGACAAGGTGATGACGTTAGTTTATGAATAAGCCCCGGCTAATTACGTGCCAGCAGCCGCGGTAATACGTAAGGGGCGAGCGTTGTTCGGGATTATTGGGCGTAAAGGGTGAGTAGGCGGATATGCAAGTCTATGCGTAAAATACCACAGCTCAACTGTGGAACTATGCTGGAAACTGCATGACTAGAGTCTGATGGGGGAAGTTAGAATTCCTGGTGTAAGGGTGGAATCTGTTGATATCAGGAAGAATACCAGAGGCGAAAGCGAACTTCTAGGTCAAGACTGACGCTGAGTCACGAAAGCGTAGGGAGCAAACAGGATTAGATACCCTGGTAGTCTACGCTGTAAACGATGCACACTTGGTGTTAATCGAAAGGTTAGTACCGAAGCTAACGTGTTAAGTGTGCCGCCTGGGGAGTATGCTCGCAAGAGTGAAACTCAAAGGAATTGACGGGGGCCCGCACAAGCGGTGGAGCATGTGGTTTAATTCGATGATACGCGAGAAACCTTACCAGGGCTTGACATATACAGGATGTAGTTAGAGATAACTATTCCCCGTTTGGGGTCTGTATACAGGTGCTGCATGGTTGTCGTCAGCTCGTGCTGTGAGGTGTTGGGTTAAGTCCCGCAACGAGCGCAACCCTTATTGTCTGTTACCAGCATGTAAAGATGGGGACTCAGATGAGACTGCCGGTGATAAGCCGGAGGAAGGTGAGGATGACGTCAAATCATCATGGCCCTTATGTCCTGGGCTACACACGTGCTACAATGGCCTGTACAAAGCGACGCGAAACAGTGATGTGAAGCAAAACGCATAAAGCAGGTCTCAGTCCAGATTGAAGTCTGAAACTCGACTTCATGAAGTTGGAATCGCTAGTAATCGTATATCAGAATGATACGGTGAATACGTTCTCGGGCCTTGTACACACCGCCCGTCACACCACCCGAGTTGAGGATACCCGAAGTTATTATTCTAACCCGCAAGGGAGGAAGGTACCTAAGGTATGTTTAGTGAGGGGGGTGAAGTCGTAACAAGGTAGCCGTACTGGAAAGTGTGGCTGGATCACCTCCTTTCTAAGAGAAAGAATTATTTAAGGTAAAATGTTATTTTAACTCTTCCTTTGTCTTTTCAAAGATTTAGAGACTTTTTTTGGGGGTTTAGCTCAGTTGGTTTAGAGCATCGGCTTTGCAAGCCGGGGGTCAAGGGTTCGAGTCCCTTAACCTCCATTTGTTTATTGTAAAAATGAATGGAGGTTATAATTTTTAAAATTAGTTTATGTCCTATCAATTGAAATTTAATGTTTTAATTTAGAAAAGTCCAAAATTTAGGTTCCTAGATAAGATAATTTTTTAGTCATGAATATCTTATTTATGAGTTAGCTAGTATATCAAGTAAAGGTGTTATTCATTTTAACTGATTTATTTTTGAATTATTTTAAGTTCTCGTTACTTTATAAAAGATAATTTTTACTTCATATAAATTTAAGATGTTTGATATTCTTATCTGTTTTGACTGACTGAATATAATTTATAGTTTAATATTTCAGGCTATAGTTTTATATTATTTATTTTTTAATGGCCTGAGTAGTATTTATCATCAATTTAAATAAATCTTATATTGTATACGTGAGTTTGACTCATTATAGAAGACTTGATTTTTATTTTTTTGATTAAGATTATTAGATACTTAAGAGTATTAAGTTTTATCAATTGGGACCAGGAGGAGTTGAACCTCCGACCTCAGGTTTATCAGACCTGCGCTCTAACCACCTGAGCTATGATCCCTAAAATATTCTTACCCTTTAAGATTCTATTTAACTTTATTATATTTGTCAATATACAATTTGTTTTTATATAGATAGTTGTTTGTTATTTTCAGTTGTTATTTAAGGGCCTCTTTTAGTTATAATAAATTTTGAATTTGGTTTTTATTTTAGTTTAAAATTATATTGATGGATAGAGAATTTTTTATGCAAGATGCTGTTATTGTAGCTAAATCTTTGCTTGGACACCTACTTGTTAGAAAAATAGATGGTAAAGAGATTATTGCAAAAATTGTTGAAACCGAAGCTTATATGGGTGTAATGGACAAAGCTTGTCATGCTTATGGAGGGAGGAAAACAAATCGTACAATTGCAATGTATAATATCGGGGGATATGCCTATGTTTATATGATTTATGGTATGTATTATATGTTAAATGTTGTTGCATCTGATAAAAATAATCCCCATGCTGTTTTAATAAGAGGCGTTGAGCCTATTTATCCAAAAGTTGACGGAATATTGACTAATGGACCTGGAAAACTTACTAAGTTTTTAAATATAGATTTAAGGTTTAACAAAGTAGATCTTATTAATAATTGTAAACTTTTTTTGAGAAGAGGTCTATCTTTTGACTTTGAAGTGTCATGTTCAAAGAGAATAAACGTTGATTATGCAGCAGAGTATGCAAATAAACTTTGGAGGTTCTACATAAGGGGTAATAAATTTGTTTCTAAATGTTAAATATTCCTTATTTATTTTCAAGCATAGGGTCGACTATTGCTTTAATAAAATCTTCAACTTGGCATGATGCAAAACCTATGTTTTCATTTGGATTTAGGATTTCATCTATGTCTTTGGATGTTAATTTGAAACTTGCATCATTAAGGATGAGTTTAATTAAGTCATTTTCAGTTGTTCCTGAATAAAGGTTTTCCTTTACTTGCATTGAATAAACTCTTATTTTTTCATGTAATATTTGTCTATCTCCGCCATTTTTTGTTGCTTTCATCAATATATCTTCTGTTAAGATAAATGGCATTTCTGTTTTAACATGTTTTTCAATTATTTTTTTATTCACTCTGATATTATCAAATAGTTTATTTAGTAGTATCAAAATAGCATCAGTAGCCAAAAATGCTTGGGGAATATTTAACCTTTTGCAAGCTGAATCATCTAGTGTTCTCTCAAGCCATTGAGTTGCTGCTATAAATCCACTACTTGATTGTAAGCTCATTGTAAACTTAGCAAGTGAAGCTATTCGTTCACTATAAATAGGGTTTCTTTTATAAGGCATTGCCGATGAACCTATTTGGTGTTTTTCAAAATTTTCTTCAATTTCTTTAAGGTGTTGCATGAATCTGATGTCATTAGTAATTTTATGTGCACTTTGAGCTAAATTACTTAAAAAATTTAGTATTGATGAATCGAATTTGCGATCGTAAGTTTGGCTAGTGATTTTATAAACCTTGTCAAATCCCATTTTTTTTGCTAGATTGCTGTCTAGATTTTTTACTTTTTCAAAGTTAGATGAAAACAATTCTTTAAAGCTACTTTGATTGCCAACAGTTCCCTTGACTCCTCTAAAGCACATATTAGACGTAATGAACTTAAGTTCTTTAAAATCAAAAACTAGACTTTGAAGCCATAAGCTACTTCGTTTTCCAAGAGTCGTTAATTGTGCTTCTTGTAAGTGTGTATATGCAAGTATTGCCAGTTCTTTATATGTGATTGAGAATTTTTTTAATGTTTTAATAAGTTTTATCATTTTATTTTCAATTAGCAATAGAGCTTCTTTGATTTGGATTAAGTCTGTATTATCCATTAAATATGCACTTGTAGCGCCCATGTGTAAAATTTTTTTAGCATTATTACCAGCTAAGTCGGCATATGCATAAAGATGTGCCATGACTTCGTGTTGGAATTTAGATTCATATTTTTCTACAACTTTGAAATCAATGTCTTCAATATATTTGGATAGTTTATTTAGTTGTTTATTGCTAATATCTATTCCTAATTCTTTTTGCATTAAGGCTAAGTTGTACCACAACTTTCTCCATGTGGTGTATTTAAATTTTGGTGAAAAAATGTAGAGCATTTCTTTGCTTGCGTATCTTGATTTTAATGGGTTTACATATTTATCCATTTTTGATTCCTAAAAATGGTTTTTTCTCTTTCTGCTCCAAGAGATAAAATTGAAATTTGAATTCCTATTTCTCTTTCTATAAATTCAATATATTCTTTAGCCTCAACCGGCAAATCATCGTAATTGCTAATATTTTGAATATTTTGTTTAAAGCCTTTAAAGACTTTGTATACAGGTTTGGCTTTTTCAAGTATTTCACAAGACGTGGGGATATAGTCATATATTTTACCTTGAAATTCATAAGCTGTACAAATTTTAAGCTCTTCAATGTCATTTAGTATGTCTAATTTGGTCAAGGCTAAATGGTTTAATTCGTTAAGCTTTATTGATTTTTTTATTGTTAAGAGATCAAGCCAACCAATTCTCCTAGGTCTTTTTGTTGTTGATCCATATTCTTGTCCTTTTTCCCTAATCTTATCTCCGATAGGATTTAAAATTTCAGTTACAAAAGGTCCTGAACCAACTCTTGATGAGAATGCTTTTACTATACCAATTTTTTGCGTGATTTTTGAAATGGGAATACCACATCCCGTTGCAGCTGTAATTAATGTATTGCTTGATGTTACGAATGGAAATGTTCCATGTTCGATATCAAGCATTGTGCCTTGGGCCCCTTCTATTAAGATAGTTTGTCCTGCATTTATGGCATGATTTAATATTTCTTCTGTATTTGTGATTGTAGATTGCAGTGTTGATATATATTTTTTGTATTTACTTAAAATATCATCGTAATTGAAAGGTTTATCATTGTATATCTTTTCTATAATTTCATTTTTTTCATCTAAATTTATTTTTAGTTTTTTTTCAAAAGTTTTTATGTCAAGTAAGTCAGTAGCTCTTATGCCCATTCTGTTAATTTTATCAGCATAACAGGGTCCAATTCCTCTTTTTGTAGTTCCGATTTTATAATTTTGTTTTTTTTGTTCGCTAAGTTCATCAATTTTAATATGATAAGGCATTATTATGTGTGCTTTATCACTTATGAATATTTCTGCTTTTATATTATTGTGGTTAAGCGTTTCAATTTCTTTAATTAAAATTGAGGGATCAATTACTACACCAGGTCCAAGTATACATTTTGCCCCCTGCAAAACACCTGATGGAAGTAAATTAAAAATGAATTTTTTATTATTGGCAACTATTGTATGTCCGGCGTTATTGCCTCCATTGAACCTTACAACATAATCTACCTTTGATGAGATAAAATCTATAATTTTTCCCTTACCCTCATCACCCCATTGAGTTCCAATAACAGCATAAATTGACATTCATCTCTCCTATTTATTTATTTTTGCTACATCTTTTAAAGTTCTGTGGTTTTCATTAAAATCAATGCCGTATCCAACTATGAAATCATTTTCAATGTCAAATCCCTTATAGTCTATCTTTAATTCTGTTAATCTTCTAGATGGTTTGTTAAAAAGAGTACAAATTTTAATTTCTTTAGGATTCTTTGTTTTTAAATGTGAAATGATTTTTTTGTATGTCAATCCAGTATCTATGATGTCATCAAAGATTATTACGTAACTATTTTGTATATTAATATCAATATCTTTTTTGATTAGCACATTTAATGAAGAATGAGTTTTATCTCCATAACTTGAAGCTTGCAAAAAATCTATTTTTACGTTTAATCCAATTTCTCTTGTAATATCTGCAAAAAACATAAAAGAGCCTTTAAGAAGTGATATGAAAACCACATTATTTTTATCTTTATAATAGTTTCTAATTTTTTGTGCTAATTCTTTAATTTTGCTTTTTATTTTTTTTTCTGTGAATAAAGTTGAAATTTTATCATTCATTCAGCTTTACATTTAACTCTTTCTCTCTTTATCCTTTATCAATATTATATTTTTTTTATGGATTTAATTCAAGTCAGAATTAGGACTCATAAATCCAATATGATATCATTTATTTAAAAGAGGGTATTATAATGAATGCCAATTATAAAAAATATAAGATGTTAGTGTTTGATCTTGATGGAACCTTGCTTAATAACAATCATGAAATTTCATCATTGACTCTTAAAGTTCTTTTAAGATTAAAAGAAGATTTTCATATGATTATTGCTACTGGTAGAAGGTTATATGAGATTAAGGATGTTTTAGTGCAACTTAAAGAGTTACAACTTGATGAGGGTTATGTTGTGACTGCCAATGGGGCTGAGGTGTTTTTTAAAAATAATCTTATTCTGAGATATAAGATTAATTATGATGTAGTAAGAGAGATTCTTAAATTAAAGAGAGGGGATATTGATATTAATCTTTATATACTTAATGATTGGTATTCTGATAGAGAGATTAGAAGTCCAATTATGAATTATTTTGTTGCAAATTTAGGAGTAAAACCCATTATTACTGATTTATCTGAGCTTGAGATAGATTCTTGTTCTAAGATAGTTTATTATTCTAACGATTGTTCTAAGCTTGCAGAGTTTGCAAATGAAATTAGAGAGAAAAATTTTAAAGATATAAGTGTGTTTTATTCTGCCAATGATCTTTTAGAAATTACAAGTATTGATGCTAGTAAGTATAATGCTATTAAAAGCATTGCTTTATTTGAGTGTATTTCTATTGATGATGTTTTAGCCTTTGGAGATAATGGAAATGATTATGAAATGTTGAAAAATGTTGGAAAGGGCATTCTCATGAAAAATGCAAATGAGTGTGTTAAGAATAATTTACCAAACAACGAGTTTACAAAATTCAGTAATGAGGAAGATGGAGTTGCAAAATTTTTGATTGAATTTTTTGATCTTGATATTCAATTTTAATCAATCTTTTCTTTACATTTTATTTGAACCATTTGGATTGTAAATACTTACTTGATTGTATTTAAGGTAAATATTTTATTTATTATTCTATGTATTTTATGCATTATGTGTTTGTTTTTCATAAATTATTTTGTTTTTAATTTTGTAGAAATATTTTTATAGCAATAGTTACGATACTGTATTTTTGAATTATTAAAGAAATTATTTAATAAAAAGTATGATAATGGTATTGACATAGTAAAGTGAAAAGTATATATTATTTTATGTTGTATAAACGATTGGCAAAATAGAGATGGAAGATAAAAATATGGTCAAAGTAATAAAGAGTCTATGGTGGATGCCTAGGAGCTTTAAGGCGAAGAAGGTCGTGGTAAGCTGCGAAAATCTTGGGGGAGAAGCAAACATTTTATGATCCCAAGGTCACCGAATGGAGTAATCCAATTAGCTAGATGCTAATTATCTGCTATGTATGTAGTAGAGGCTATACCAGGGGAAGTGAACCATCTAAGTACCCTGAGGAAAAGAAATCGAAGAGATTCCCTAAGTAGTGGCGAACGAAAAGGGATTAGCCTAAACTTTAAATGTGTCAAGCTGCAGAGCGTTGCATTTAGAGGGTTGTAGGACGCTTGAAGCTTAGTCTGCAATAAGCTGAGAAGTTACAAAATATTTATATAGAAGAATAACTTGGAAAGGTTAGCCAAAGAAGGTGATAGCCCTGTAATTTAAATGTAAATATCTTCTTAAAGATGTTCCTAAGTAGGACGGGACACGAGAAACCTTGTCTGAATCTGGGGAGACCACTCTCCAAGGCTAAATACTATAAAGCTACCGATAGTGAAGAGTACCGTGAGGGAAAGGTGAAAAGAACCCCGGGAGGGGAGTGAAATAGAACTGAAACCGTAGACTTACAAGCAGTCAAAGCCATGATTATTCATGGTGATGGCGTGCCTTTTGCATAATGAACCTGCGAGTTATCATGTCTAGCAAGGTTAAGGCATAGTAGTGCTGGAGCCCTAGCGAAAGCGAGTCTTAAACGGGCGATTTAGTTAGATGTGGTAGACCCGAAGCCGAGTGATCTATTTATGGCCAGGCTGAAGCTTGGGTAAGACCAAGTGGAGGGCCGAACTCTAGTCTGTTTAAAAAGGCAGGGATGAGCTGTGAATAGGAGTGAAAGGCTAAACAAACTCGGATATAGCTGGTTCTCCTCGAAATGGATTTAAGTTCAGCCTTATTTTAGTGCAATAGAGGTAGAGCACTAATTGAGCTAGGGCCTGTCAAAGGGTACCAAACTCAGCTAAACTCCGAATGCTATTGCATGATGAATAGGAGTGAGACTATGGGCGCTAAGGTCCATGGTCGAGAGGGAAACAACCCAGACCAACAGCTAAGGTCTCCAAAATGTATTAAGTGGAAAAGGAAGTTTAGGTACGTAAACAGCCAGGAGGTTGGCTTAGAAGCAGCCATACCTTTAAAGAGTGCGTAATAGCTCACTGGTCGAGTACTTAAGCGCCGACAATGTAACGGGGCTAAATACATTACCGAAGCTTTGGATTCTAATTTAGGTTAGAATGGTAGAGGAGCGTTCTGTAAGCCTGAGAAGTCAAACTGGAAAGTTTGATGGAGGTATCAGAAGTGAGAATGCAGGTATGAGTAACGAAAAAATGGGTGAGATCCCCATTCGCCGAAAACCTAAGGTTTCCTGGGTGAAGGTCGTCTTCCCAGGGTTAGTCGGCCCCTAAGGCAAAACTGAAAAGTGAAGTCGATGGGAAACGGGTTAATATTCCCGTACCTCTTATAGTTTCGATTGGAGTGACGCATGAGGTTAACTACTGCTAGGCGATGGTAGTCCTAGTTTAAGCATTAAGGTGTTGATCTTAGTAGGAAAATCCGCTAAGAGAGCTGAGATGTGATGATGAGTGTTGTCTCGGCAACATGAAATGTAGGTAGTCAAGGTGCCAAGAAATAACTTCTAAGGTTAGGCTATAAGAGACCGTACCGCAAACCGACACAGGTAGGTGGGATGAAAATTCTAAGGCGCGCGAGAGAATCCACGTTAAGGAACTCTGCAAAATACATACGTAACTTCGGGATAAGTATGACCTAAGCGATTAGGTAGCATAAAAATGGTCCAAACGACTGTTTACCAAAAACACAGGTCTCTGCAAATCTGTAAAGAGAGGTATAGGGACTGACACCTGCCCGGTGCTGGAAGGTTAAGAGGAGATGTTAGTGTCAAAACGAAGCATTGAATTTAAGCCCCAGTAAACGGCGGCCGTAACTATAACGGTCCTAAGGTAGCGAAATTCCTTGTCGGGTAAGTTCCGACCCGCACGAATGGTGTAACGATTTGGACGCTGTCTCAACGTGGAGCTCGGTGAAATTGAAGTATCGGTGAAGATGCCGATTACTTGTGGTTAGACGGAAAGACCCCGTGAACCTTTACTATAGCTTGGTATTGAGATTTGGTTAAATATGTGTAGGATAGGTGGGAGACTTTGAAGCTATCTCGTTAGGGATAGTGGAGTCGCACTTGAAATACCACCCTTGTTTAATTAAGTTTCTAACTCATATTAATATGAGGAAAGTGCCAGGTGGGTAGTTTGACTGGGGCGGTCGCCTCCTAAAGAGTAACGGAGGTGCGCAAAGGTTACCTTAGAGTGGTTGGAAATCACTCTGTAAGTGTAAAGGCATAAGGTAGCTTAACTGTGAGACTGACAAGTCGAGCAGATACGAAAGTAGGTCTTAGTGATCTGGCGGTAGCGAGTGGAAGCGCCGTCACTTAACGAATAAAAGGTACTCCGGGGATAACAGGCTTATCCTTCCCAAGAGTTCACATCGACGGAAGGGTTTGGCACCTCGATGTCGGCTCATCGCATCCTAGGGCTGGAGCAGGTCCTAAGGGTATGGCTGTTCGCCATTTAAAGCGGTACGCGAGCTGGGTTCAGAACGTCGTGAGACAGTTTGGTCCCTATCTGCCACAAGCGTTGGATATTTGAGAGGAGCTATCTCTAGTACGAGAGGACCGAGATGGACGAACCTCTAGTGTGCCAGTTATCCTGCCAAGGGTAAGTGCTGGGTAGCTACGTTCGGAAGGGATAACCGCTGAAAGCATCTAAGTGGGAAGCCTTCCTCAAGATGAGATATCCTATTAGGGTCCTGGAAGAATACCAGGTTGATAGGTTAGAAGTGTAAGTATAGTAATGTATTAAGCTGACTAATACTAATTACCCGAATCTTTGACCATATTTTTGTCTTCCTTAAAACACCCTGGTGATTCAAGAAAAGAGGAAACACCTGTCATCATTCCGAACACAGAAGTTAAGCTCTTTTTCGCTGATGGTACTGCGAGTTCGCGGGAGAGTAGGTCATTGCCAGGGTTTTTTATTTTCATTTTGGTTATTCATTGAATATTTATAAGCATCTTGAAACATATAGTATGAATTATGCGCGGGTTGAGTATTTTTTTATTTGTATTTTTTTTCTCTAATATCAGTTTACCCGCTAAACAAACTCTTAAATTTAAACTTGTCGATCAATATTATCCACTTTATTATAAAAATCAAGAGAATAAGATAGTTGGAATAATTTTTGATCTCCTCCATAAGTGGGCACAAGATCATGATTATGACATTGGTATCGAAACTGTTGATTATCTTGATAAAAATGGCATTGAAGATGATGTGATTTATTTAGGCTTAACTTATAGTTCAAGTTTAAATGAATACCTTTATTTTAAGAATGAGATTGGCAAATGTGTAACCGCATTGGTTTATGATTCAAGAACAGGAGATAAACCTTTCAATTTATTTCTTTCAAATGAATTACGCATAGGCGTTGTAAAGAATACTATATATGAAGATATTTTAAAATTTCATGGTCATATTGATAATGTTTTCTTTTTTACAGATACCGAAAAATTACTCTTGGCATTAAGAGATAATAAGGTTGATTTGGTATATGGGAGTTATAAATCATTGTCTCGTATATGGCATAGTTCTTTTGAGTCATCTTTTATCAAAGTTTTTGATTTTGAGTATTTTTATAGTTTTGGTATAAGAACTGCTATTAGTAAAAATGCCGTCAGTCAATTAAGGGCTTTAGATGTTGATCTTTTAAGTTATATGCAGTCTTTGTCTTTAGGGGAGCATGCTTCTTTTAAAGAATTAAAATCTTTATTTACACTTGATGTTGGCATATATGATGATTATCCCCCTTTGAGTTTTATTAATTCTAATGGTCAATTTTCAGGAATTTTAGTTGACTTATGGAATAGCCTTGCTAGAGAATATGGGTTTTTAGTTAAATTTATAGGATTTCCAAAGGAGAGCATTAAAAAAAGCATAGATGATAAGGATGTGTCTGTTTGGGGTGGAATTATTGAAGATGAGAATGTTTTAACTTCTAAAAAGTATAAATCAACTGCTCCAATATGCTCACTTAATTTTAATTTATATTTTACAAATGCTAAAAATAGCAATAAGATCATAAATTCACAAATTATTGATTTCAATTTAAATAATATTCAAATAGATAAGAATACAGACATAGTAAGTAATTTTACAGATATAGTTAAGCATTCATATGGATTTGTAGAGAACTCGATCACTACAAGATATTTAGTAAATTTGTATGGATATAATAATATATTGAAATTCCAAGATATGAGTTTAACTAAAAGGAAATTTTTGGTATTAGCTGTTAATAGTAAAAGATTGCAGTTGTTTGCATATATGCTTAATGCTTTAACCACAAACATTTTGTTTGATACTTTGTTACACATAGATAAAAATTGGCTTGAGCAAGATGAGATTGAAGATTATCATAAAAATTTTTATGGTGACGTAAATAGCTGCAACTTTAATATTGAGGAAAAAATTTGGTTAGAAAGCAATAAAAGACTAAATCTTGCTGTTAAAGATTGGTATCCTATTGATTATTCTGATTCTGGTCGTTATAAAGGGGTAAATGAGTGGTTAATTAATAAGATAAAAAGATTAACAAATTTAGATTTTAATGTTGTAAGTGTATATGAGAAAGATATTAGGGAATTAATTAAATTAGGTAAAATAGATGTATTATCTGTTAATTTAGATGATTCAAATTCAGGTTATGTTTTTAACATTAAAACAGTTTCAGGAATTCCATTATATCTTTTTTCAAATAAGCCCAGACTATTTACTTCTAAATCATCTGATCGCATTGCAGTACTTAAGTTTTTATATACAAAAAAATTAGATACTCAAATAGGAGCGCAACTTGTCCAAGTAGATAGTTTTAAAGAAGCTTTGGACCTTATTTACAGGGGTAAGGTTAGTGGAATTATTAGTGATGAGTATACTGCTACCATTAATTTTGAAGACTTAAATATTAGGGATATTAAAAAAGTTTTTACTGCTCCGGATTTAACCTTTGATTTAAATATTGCAGTCCATAACCAAGATTATATTCTAAGAAGAATTATACAAAAGACTTTATTTCGTGAGAAAGTTAATAATAACTTGTATTTTGATGACTGGGTTTTTAATGTTCATGAAAGTTTTAAAGATATAAGAATTAAAAAGTCTGGCATAGCAGTATTAAGCATTAGCGTGTTTGTTTTTACTATTTTTATATTTGTCCTATTTAATTTGCTTAAGGAGATAGGATTTAGGAAAAAAATGTATTCTTCTGCACTCAGTGAGAAAAAGGTTATTGAAGATGCTATTGCTGCTAAAACTGTTTTTCTGGCAAGTATGAGCCATGATATTCGTACTCCTATTAATGGCATAATAGCAGCTACTGAGCTTTTGGAAAATACTGATCTTTTAGGGGTGCAAAAAGAGTATGTTCAAATGATCAATTATTCATCTGTCTCATTACTGTCTTTGATTGATGAGATATTATATATCTCTAAAATAGATATGAATGAGGTATATATTGAAAATAATGAAATAGATTTGCTGCGTGAAATTGAAGGTGTTTTGAAAGGTTTTCAGTCTCAGAGTGCGAAACAAAATCTTGATTTAATTTTTTATTCAAAGTCGGATTTAGAAAATTATTTAATAGGTGATAGGTCTAGACTTAAGAGAATACTTATTAATTTAATAGGAAATTCTTTTAAATTTACTACAGATGGAATCATAGTGTTAAACTATGAAATGGTATGTATTAAAGAAGATAATGATAGTAATAAAATAGTTACGATTGAGTTTAAAGTGACTGATACTGGTAAAGGGATTAAAAAGAGTGATATACCTATAATATTTGAATTATTTAAACAAGGAGATGATTCTGAGTCAAAGAAGTATGAGGGAACTGGTCTTGGCCTTGCAATATCTAGAAAGCTTGTTAGTTTAATGGGAGGGCCTGGTATTACAGTTGAGAGTGAAGTAGGCAAGAGAACAACTTTTTCATTTATGTTGCCTTTTGTTTTAGGTAACAAGATTAAAGATCAAGAATTAAATAAATTGGAATTGGTAAATGATAAAAAGATTTTGAGCTTATTTTTAAATAAAAAGACTGTTGAAGTATTAAGGGAAATAACTGAAATATTTGATTATAAGGATAATATACATTATTTTTGTTCCTACGAAGATGCTTATAAGGCATTTTATAGGAATCCTTATTATGATTTTGTTTTTATAAATGTTGACGATTTTAGTTTACAGGAAGGTCTTAAGTTTGCTTTTAGAGTTGAAAGTTTAAATGCTAATGTAAGAATAGTATTTGTATTCTATTATTTAAAGAGTGATGAGCTTGTCGATTTTAAATATGAATACATGCAAAAACCTTTTAAAAGGTGGGATTTTTATTCTGATTGGATTAGAAACGGTTCAAATTTAGATGTTTCAATAATAAGTGAACCTAGTACTCTTAAGCTTAAAAATAATCTTAACATCTTAATAGCTGAGGATAATGAAATTAATCAGAAAATTTTAAAAAATATTTTGCTTGTTATAGGTGTTAGAGAAAGTTCTATTGATATTGTGGATGATGGTATAAAGGCTATTGAGTTTTTGAAAACCAATAGATATGATATGGCTTTTATTGATATAAGAATGCCAAGTTGTGACGGATTTAGAGTGTCTAAAGAAATACGCAAGTTTGAAAGTCAGAATCACTTAACTCCATGTGTTTTAGTAGCTGTTACCGCACATGCATTAAAAGAATATAAAGATAGGTGTTTAGCAAATGGAATGAATGATTATCTTGCAAAACCAATACATATTAGTTCAATTAGGTATATATTAAAAAAATATTTGCATGTTGAGATTGAAGATAATAAGCTTATGGAAGATAAGGAGTTAAGTAAGTTTTCAGATTTGCCTAATTTAAATATTAATAATGCTTTAATAGATTTGAATATATCATATTATATGTATGTTGATTTGTGTAGAGGATTTGTTGATATGAGTAATGAGCTGATACGTAATTTGGATGAGGCTTTTAATTTGAATGATTTAGAATTAGTAAAAAGATTGGCGCATTCAATTGCTGGAGCACTTGGTAATATGCGTAGTAATTTATTTAAAAATTTTAGACAGATTGAGAGCAATACAGGTTCAATACGTGAATTAAAAATTTTATATTTTGAGGCACGTAAGGATTTGATTATACTCATTAAGAACATAAAGGAACAGATCTTGGATGTTGTTGAGGCTGGCTATCAGAAAAAATTAGAATTTAAAAATAATGATGAATTTTTGGGTCTTCTGAAAGAGCTTTTAAATGGTATAGAGGATAGAAATCCAAAAAAATATAAGGAAGTGCTTAAAGTCATTAAAGGGTATAGTTTAGATGATAATAATGCTATATTATTTGATTCTCTTGAGAAATATTTAAGGGTATATAATTTCGAGGAGAGTGTTAATATTGTTAAACGTATGATGAATGTTAGGTAATAATATAGAAAAAGTCATGACTAAAGGTGTGATTTTGGATAATGTTGAGGGAATTTCAGTTGAACCTCAAAAATTGCTACTTGTAGATGATACGCCTACAAATTTAGATGTCTTGATAGACATATTGCAAGATAACTATGAGATTAGAGTGGCAGTGAATGGGTTTGATGCTTTAAAACAGGTTGAGATCAATAATCCTGATTTGATCCTTCTTGACGTTTTACTTCCAGATGTTGATGGTTATGAAGTTTGCAAAAGGCTTAAGATTGATCCTGAGACAAGAGATATTCCTGTCATCTTTATTAGTGCAAGTGATTCGACCGATGCTCAACTTGAAGGATTTAATGTTGGTGGAGTTGATTATATTCTTAAACCTTTTAATGGTAAAATCATTGATGCAAGAGTTAAAACTCATCTTGAACTTAAGAGGCTTAGGGATTATTTTAAAAATCTTTCAAGAATTGATGGTTTAACTCAAATTCCTAATAGAAGATTTTTTACAGATAAGTTTGCTAAGTCTTGGCTGCAGGCCTTGGAACATAAAATGAACGTCATTGTGGGAATGTTAGATATTGATTATTTTAAGAAATATAATGATAATTATGGGCATATCAATGGTGATGAATGTCTTAGGTTGATTGCAAAGACTTTAAATAAGATTACCATTAAATATAAGATAGATATTGCTCGTTATGGTGGTGAAGAGTTTATTTTATTTTCTGTGAACAAGAGCTTGGATGAAATGATTAAGATTGTTAGCATTTTAATTGAAGATATTAGGAATTTGGGAATAGTGCATGAGTATAGCGACATTTCTAATTTTGTGACAGCCTCAATTGGTCTTGCTGAACAAATTCCCAATGATTCCAATTTCACCAATATTATCAAACTTGCTGATGATAAATTGTATGAAGCCAAGGTTTCTGGTCGTAATCAGTTTAAGTATTAAAGTTAAATCTTATAAGTTAGAGAAAATCCAATAGAATCGTAGTAAATATATGAATTGTTTGTGCTTATTCTTTTTGTAATATCTGCCATACCCATTGTGTTTTCTGTGTAAATAGGTGCTGTTGAGAATTTGAATTGGATATCTAATGTGAGATTTTCTATGATTTCAACTTTTGAAATAAGGGAGAGATTGTGGGAAAAGAAGTCACTTCCCCATCCTTTATTTTGTGTTGTACTTACATTCCTTGCATGTCCAATGTATGTTTGTCCTTCATATAAAAGCCCAATTATGCTAAGATGTAATGGCATTTTGTAAGCTAGGAGTGCATAAGGTCTTATTGTAAATCCATTTATATTTTTACCTTCATCAGCTTTGTACTTCCAAAGTTGATTATTATCAGCATGTGGATTATTTATATGTAAAATATTATTTCCAACTACTGCAATAACATGTGTCCAATCTCCATCGATCACAGCATTCATGTCGAATTGTAGTCTACCTCCCATTGTTATCTCAGAATAAAATTCGGTGTTGCTTGAATATTGTCCATTTCCTATATGTACTCCAATACCCTTAAATCCAAATCCTTGCCAACCTATTCCAAGTTCAATTCCTGTGTATAGATTGATAAATGCAATGGGAGTGACGCTGATTTGTCCTTTCAATAGTGCAACAACAGGTGAGAGTCCAATGTTAAGATCAACATCCATTCCATTATTTTGAAGTAGAGGTGAATCAGGATTGTTTAATAATTTAAAAAATTTATAGTAACCCAAATATGATATTAGTTTGACACTTCCCCAAGAACTAGGAGAAATTTGCTCGTTTGGTGCTACTGATTTGAACTGAGGGGTTATGAAACTTGGAGAAAACTTGCTTTCTGAAGATCCAAGTGCATGTGGTGGGTAATAAGCCATTTGAAAATTAGTATAAAAATATTCTCCCTTATCTTGATTTTCGTTTGAAAAGATTGAAATAGTCTGTAAAAATATAAGTACCGTGAATAACTTTTTCATCATATAAATTCTTGCTTTCATAAAATTGTTTAACACTTATTATATTATATCTTTTTTTTAAAGAAAGTAAATTATTATCATTCTTATTTTAAATTAATATTTTGATATTGTTTCTATCAGGCTTTTTGCAACCCCATCAATATCTTTTTCTGCATTTATGTTATTAAGTCTGTTGCTTTTTGAATAAAAATCTATTAGAGGTTCTGTTTGTAAATGATATTCTTGAAGTCTGACTTTTAAAGACTCTTCTAGGTCATCTTTTCGTTGATAAAGGGTTCCTTTACAAATATCACAGATATTTTTTTCTTTTGTAGGGAGCGTGTATATGTTAAATATACCGCCACAGAAGTGACATATTCTTCTTCCAGATAGTCTTTTTATTAGTGTCTCTTCATCAAGTAAAAAATTTATTATTTGAATATTTTGTAAAAAATTATCTAGAGCTTTTGCTTGGTTAATGTTCCTAGGAAAGCCATCAAGAATAAAATTGTCCTTATTGTCAAGGGTATTGATTTTATCTTCAACAATTTTGATTGTAATTGAGTCGGGTACTAATTGTCCTTTTTCGACTATTTGTTTTATTTTTTTACCAAGGGGTGTAGCATTTGATATATTTGCTCTGAATAAATCCCCTGTTGAAATGTGATAGTAATTTAATTTATTTGATAGAATCTTGGCAATTGTACCTTTTCCAGAGCCTGGGGGCCCTAAAAAAACAAGCTTCATAATATAACTCCTGTATATTGTATTTTTTTGGTATTTAGCTAAAGATATTTAGCAAAAATTTAAATCCAACAATTGTACCAATTGCAGATCCGATATTTACAAAAAATACTATTAATAAAATTTTTGTGACTTTATTCTTAAAATATCCTTTTATATTATTTAAATCTTCTTGTAGATTTTCAAAATCTTTTATTTTTGGTTTATTTATGTAAGCTTCAACGAGTCCTGCAACCATACCTGTTCCAATAAATGGAATTAAGGAGAATATTGGAGCACCGATTGCTGCTGTTATTATCGTTATAATATGGGCTTTGAGTAAGAGCGCTGCAATACCTGCAAATAAGGAGTTAGATATGATCCAAAACTCTAAATTTTTGTAAGCGAAATCAAAACCTTTAAAGTAGAATGAACTTGCTATTAGTATGATAATTAAGATTGCTATGAAGTAGGATATTAATTTGCTCATCGAGAAAGTATTTTTTGGTATGTTATTGAGCTCATCAATGTTGACAACTTTTTTATTTTCTTTAAATTCTTTTAAATTTTTTATTATTCCCTTGACATGACCAGCTCCAACAACTGCAAGAATTGTTCCTGAGCCTTCAAGTATTTTACTTGCTATAAATTCATCTCTCTCATCAATTAAAACTTTTTTTAAATTAGGGATTTCTTTTGCAATTTCTTCCATCATATTTGATAGAACATCCTGTTCTTTGAGTTTTTCAATTTCTTCTTGTGTGACTTTTGTATCTGAGAATGAAAATAGGTTTGATATTATTTTGAATTTTTCAAACATTGGAACACAATTCCATGCTCTTTTTAGAGTTGTCTCAACTTTTCTGTCTGCAAGTATTAGCTGTATGTTATGTTCTTGAGCTTTTAAAATAGCTGTTTTCATTTCTTCACCAGGCTTAATTCCTTGTTCTTTAGCCAGCCTTTTTTGGAAATTACTTAAAATAATTTGTGCTATTAATAAAAATGCTTTTCCTTGTTTTATTACTTTATATATGTCTAAATTACGCCATTTTTCATTTTCATCTGTTTCTAGGATTGCATGGTAACGAGCCTCATCAAGTTCAACAGCAATAAAGTCTGGCTTTAATGTTTCGATTAAAATAGCTGTATCTTGTGAACTTTTTTTTGATACATGAGCTGTTCCTAGTACATATATTTTATAGTTGTCTATGTTAAAGGTGCTAACATGCGAAAAGTGAGCCTCAGTATTCTCTTTTTTGATATCCAAAACTGATCCTTATTTTAAAATTTAGCCATCAAGAAGGATGGCTTTTAATAATTTTACCACATGACTTATTGAAACTATATAGTCTATATTATTTTCTTCTATTGCTATTTTTGGCATTCCAAAAACCACTGAACTCTCCTCATCTTGTGCAATAGTCAGTCCACCAGCTTTTTTAATTTCTCCAATTTCTCTAGAGCCGTCACTTCCCATTCCGGTCATTATTAAAGCTATTGCTTTGTCTTTCACATTTTCTGATATTGACTTAAAGAGTACGCCTATAGAAGGTTTGTGTCCGTTTACATTCTCAGCATCAAAGACTTCTGCTTGGTATTTTTCGTTTATTTTATTAATTCTTGTATGGTAGCCTCCAGAGCTTATGTATATAAATCCTTTTTGAAGTATTTCTTTATTACTTGTTTCTTTGACATCTAGGTTACAAATATTGTTAAGATTTTTTGCAAATTCTGTAGTAAAGCCTTTTGGCATATGTTGAACGATTATTATTGGCACAGGAAAATTTTTAGGAATTTCTGGTAGTATTGTTTTTAATGCTGCAGGGCCCCCTGTAGATATTCCAATAACAACTATTTCAAATTTTCTGTTTTTAAGTTTTTTTAAGTCTTTTTCATCTATTATTTTTTCTTGATCAAGATTTGTGATTTCATTTTTATCTATTGCTTCTGTTATATTTAAACTGTCTTTTGTAATGTTATTAGCTGTAAAGGGTTGATTTGTTTTGAATTTTGAGTTAATAGTGGTAATAATTTTATTTGTTACAGTTTTTTTACCGTAAACTGAGAGTAAATTAATAATTTTATCTTTTATATCCGATAATTTGTTGTCAGTCTTTATTATAAAGTCATCAGCACCTTTTAATAGAGCATTTTTTACTATTTCTTTTTTTGATGAAAGGATAATAACAGGGATTTTATTGTTGATATTTTCCTTTTTCTTTATGAAAGCAATTTCTTTGATTGTTTCTGTTTCTACACTTAATAATATTACATCTGGTTGTTTTTTAAGTTTTTTTAATGCAAAATCTGAGTTGGCAGCAGTTGCAATAACTTCAAGCTTTGGGGATGAGTTTATGATGTCTGATATAGTTTTTCTATTAGTAGAAGAAGCTTCAATAACGAGCACATAAATTTTTATTTGCATTTTTGTTTTGCTCCTATGGATCTGGTTTTATCAGATTATAATTTGTATTTATTTTCGAATCGAAGCTTTCTTTTTGAAACACTGTTATCATCTTTTTCATATATTATTGCCCAAGGTGTTCTTAAGAATTTAAAAGGAAGATTGAGACCAAAAAGTGATTCTGAATGACCGATAAATAAGTAACTTTTTATGGCCATGGAAGAATAAAATTTTCTTAAGACCCTTATTTTAGACTTTTCGTCAAAATATATGAGTACATTGCGGCAAAAAATAACGTCCATATTTGAAAAGCCACTTTCAAAGTTTAAGTTATGATAGTCAAATCGTATGTGTTTTTTAATGTCATCTATTACCCTGTAACCGTACATGTGAGGTTTGATATAATGTTTATATTGTATTGGAATATGTTCACATTTTTGTGCGGAATAATATCCTTCTTTTGCTATCATTAAAGATTTTAAACTTAAATCGGAGGCAATAATAATAAAGTCGAAATATTTTGGAAGATGATGTTTAAGAACAAATGCCAATGAATATGGTTCTTCTCCTGTTGAGCATCCAGCAGACCACATAACAATTTTATTTTTGCCTTCTTGAGTTTTAATTTTAATTAAGTTTGGGATTATAAATTTTTCAAAGGTTGCAAAATGAGCTTCATTTCTAAAGAATCGTGTTAGATTAGTAGTAACTAAATCTAAAAAGTATTCTTTTTTAAGTTTATTTGAATTTATTAAGTCATATAATTGTTCTGGAGTATTAATATTTTCAAGTTCATGCATTGCATCATTAATGCGGCCTTTTAGTACGACTTTATTTTTTTCATCAAATCGAATTCCGCTATTTTCATATATAAAATTGCAGAATTTCAAAAGAAGTTCATTGTTAATATTTAACATTTATAAGATCCAACTTTTTGTAAATTTCCTTATTTAATAGTATTACTTAATAATTATAAATTACTAAGTAGTTGCATAATTTTTGAAAAAAAATTGTACAATTAAAGTTAACAATTTAAATATTGATTTAAGGAATGCACTTGTGAAAAGATATTTATTATATTTTTTATTGAGCTTAATGTTATTAGCTTGTGATAGCAAAAGGAAAGGTTTAGTGGAAAGAGATGGACTATTTGCATTAATTGATACAAATAAAGGAACTATAGAGGTTGAACTTTACTATAAAATTGCGCCTTTAACAGTTATGAATTTTGTTGGTCTTAGTGAAGGTACTATTAAAAATTCTGTTACAGATAGACCTTATTTTGAAAATATTATTTTTCATAGGGTAGTTGATGGATTTGTTATTCAAACAGGAGATCCTACTGGAACGGGTACAGGAGGGCCTGGTTATGTTTTTCCCGATGAGTTAAGCAAAGATTTGAGTCACAATGAGCCAGGAGTTGTTTCTATGGCTAATGCAGGTCCTGATACCAATGGGAGTCAATTTTTTATTACTCTTGCAGATAATTTGACTTATCTTGATCGTAAGCATTCAATTTTTGGTAAGGTAGTTTCTGGAATGGATACGGTTCGTAGTATCAGTCAAGGAGATAAAATAGAGAGAGTAAAGATTATTCGTGTTGGTGAAGATGCAAATGCTTTTAAAGTTGACAATGAAGAATTTTTAAAATTAAAAAAGGATTATGAGACAAAAAAAGTTGAAGAGGCTGAAAAATATATGACGTCTCAACTTGAAATAATTGACCAAGATTACAAAGATTTTCAGAAAGATAAAAGTGGTATCTTGTACAAGATAACTAAAAAAGGAAAAGGAAAAAATGTTAAAAAAGGCAATGTTGTAAAAGTCGACTATGAGGGATTTTTACTAAATGGAGTTAAGTTTGACAGTTCAATTGATAGGGGTGAACCAATAGAGTTTGTTGTTGGTAGTGGTCAGGTGATTGAAGGTTGGGACTTAATGTTGTTAGATATGTGTGAAGGGGAGGAGCGGATGCTAGTAATTCCGCCAAGTTTAGCTTATGGAAAGAGAAGCGTTGGTGATGTTATAAAGGCAAATTCCTTTTTAAAGTTTAATGTCATTTTAAATAAAGTTAATTAATGTTTAATCAAGTTTTTTGTAACGAAAAAATTAAATATGAAGTTTATAGAAAATTCTTTCATATTTCTACTTTAATATTTTTATTGTTTTATAAAGTAAGTTTTTGGATAGGTTTTGCATCGAGTTTATTTTTTGTGTTTGCATACTTACTTTTGGAAATATTTAGGATTATGGAAATAAAATTGTTCCTTCTTCAAAATATATCAGAAATAATAATAAGATCTAGAGAGGTATCTTCATGCAAAATATCTCTCTCTCCAATATTTTTGGTATTGGGCATGTTTTGTACTTATTTTCTTTTAGCTGAACCTTTTAGCTATATTGGAATCTTTTCTTCATGTCTTGGGGATGGCTTAGCAAGTCTTTTTGGAAAACTAATACCATCTTTTAGACTTGTAAATAATAAAACTTTTGCAGGCAGTGTTGTTGTTTTTTTGGTTTCTTTTATTGTTTTTTATTACTTTTTTCCAAACTTCATACTAGCATCGGTTGTTGGCATGGGAGCTGTGCTTGTAGAGCTTTTTGATTTTGAAAAATACGATAATTTATTTTTGCCTTTAGGTGTATCGACTTTATCTTTCATATTGATTGCTTAATGTTTTATAGCCAATAGAAGAAAACTTTTCCTGCTTCTTTTAAGTACATTGGTATTCCTATTAATATTGGTATGAATGTGTAGGGTATTTCTATAGAATTGAGATATATTCCTAATATAATTAGCAATATTGATACAAAGAGTAAAAAGTAGCTTAGGTTTTTCTTTCTCAAACATGCTACTAAAAAGTTTATGGGTATTAATAGTAAGAATAAATGAACATAAAACCTATTATTTCCTGTTGACGAGAGTAAGTATTGAGTGTATTCATAAGCATTAATAGGGACTAGGGAATTATAGATCATTGAAAAGGTGAAGATTAAGTAAATAGTGTAGGTTATTGATTTTATTTGAAAATCACATATGTATAAGCTTAAAAAGAATAAATTTAATAATGAAAATGCTGTTATTAAGTAATAAAATTTCATGAAATAATAAAATTCTAGACTTAATATATTACTTAGAAAATAATATTTGAAAATAGAAATGGGTTCAATTATATATGAACAGACAAAGCAATAAAAAAATACGAATTGTATGTTGTTTGTTCTTTTGTAGTTGATGTATGACCAAATAGATCCTATGATGCCAATGCTGAAAATAAAAAATTTATTGACCAAAATCAATAAGTTTTTGTTATATATTTTGGTAATATAGGTATAGAATTTTATGTTAAAGTTGATATGGTACATGAATATTGATATAACAATTATTCCTAAGATCAAGGTTGTTAACAGGAAAATATTTAATCTTACAAAGAGTGTTTTCATCTAAATACCCAAGAATGTGTTTCTTTTTTCATTTTAATTATTTTTTTAATTCCAGCATCGAGTTTTGCAAAGAAATCTATTTTGGTTTTTTTTTCAATTGAATTGACATTCACAACATAATTTCTTAATTCTACGTCTTTGGCCTTTTCATTTGGAATAATGAAAGCTAATACATCATAAGAATTGTTATTATTGAGTGATAGCACTATTTTATAAAAGTTTTTTGGCACTAAAATTTTATTTTTTCCAATAAATCCTTTGTTTTCTGTTAAAATTCCTGCACTAACAATATAAATCTTGTCTTTTAAGATAGCCCATTTTCTAACTAGTTGTTCAAGTTTAAGCCAAATTCCTGAGTTGAATTCTTTTTGTTGAGGTGATATGTTTGAGAGAAAATAGGTGTCAAGCATTGCCTCTTTAGAAAAAGACATATCAGCAGAACTGACAATATGCCCTCTATCATATCCACTTTTTAGGTAATCGCTTAGTTTGGGAGCAATTCCTTTAATATCTTTATCTTCAAAGAATTTCTTACTTCTAGTGATCTTTTTTTCTTTAAGTAAAGTTAAAGCTAGTTCAACCATTTCTCTTTTTAATTTATAAGCTACCCATTCTGATTGTCTTGCACTCTCTGCATATCCTAAAGAGTAGTATTTTTTATGTAACACTTGGGTAGTAAGATATCCCTTTGGTAAGAGATATTCGTCCTTTAGTTCGGTTGGGATTTCAGGTCCATAAATTTTATCTTTGAGTTTTTCTAAATAATTAGAGGTTATTTCTTTTATGTTATCTAAGACTTTAGGATTTTTATATAAAAATAAAAATATCAATAAGATTGATATGTACAAACAGAATAAAATTTTGAATCTTTTCTTCATGAGTTTACCTCTTTGCTATTTTTAAGATTATATCTGATTCCAAAATCAAAGGAAATATTAAATGTATCAAGAATTAAACATTCAATTTTTGAATATATGTTGAAATAAGGTGTGGCTTTTTTTGTAGAGAATTCAAAGAATATATATGGTTCTATTACATAAGGTAATTTGCCATAAAATTTGAAATCTCCTATTAAATTAGTTGAAAGGTAAAATCTTCCCCCAATGCCCATGGTAGAAGATAAATATTTTGTTTTTTTAGACAAATTTATGATATGCCAATTGATTCCTATGCCAATATGAGAGCTTGAATATTTAATTTTTTTGGATATGTTGTAGTCTTTAGTCATTAATATCATACAAACAGCCAGAAGATCAAAATTATTAATGGCAAATATATAGTAAGGCCTAAATATTATATGATTGATTTTTGAATTTAAAAAAAATCCTGTTCCCATTCCCATTCCTGTTGAACAGATAAACCCCCTATTTACTGAGACAAGCTCATTTTCATTATTAATTATTTTTTTTTTAGATGTCATACTTGCTTTGTTATTTTTTTCGTTTTCTTTTTGTCCTTTATTATTTGCTGGATATAAGCTTGGACATAGTAATAAAAAACAGAATAGGATTATTTTTTTCATAATTAAATTAGTTTAATGATATACAGTAATTTGCAAATAAAGAAGAGGGCAGAGTCGATATTTAATGTTTGTACTATGATAGAATTAATTTAGGTATTTAGGAGGTTAAA
The DNA here is from genome assembly GCF_023035295.1 of Borrelia coriaceae. Lineage (NCBI taxonomy): Bacteria > Pseudomonadati > Spirochaetota > Spirochaetia > Spirochaetales > Borreliaceae > Borrelia > Borrelia coriaceae. The sequence goes on along the minus strand of NZ_CP075076.1, from coordinate 421,817 downwards.
GGTTATGTTTTTAGAGTTTTTTAAAAAAGAACTTATTTTTATATCTACTAAAATAAATTCCAAAGAAGAGGCAATTAATTTTTTAGTTGATCAAGTAACTAAAAGAGGTTATACGGATGATAAATCAGGATTGCTTCAGGGGTTACTTGCTCGCGAAAACATTGGTGATACATCTTGGGAGAATGGGGTTGCTATCCCACATTTTATAGGAGATGAGGTTAAGTCAGGTTTTGTTTCATTGCTTTACATAAAGGGTGATGGAATAAAATGGTCTGATGAGCATCCTCCTGTTAATTTAATATTTTTAATTTGTATGTCAAAAACACAACAAGGTGATAATCATATTAAGTCAATAGCTTTTATAGCAAAATTATTTGAGAGTGATAATTTCAAAAATGTGTTAAGAGTTATGAATAGCCCTGATGAAATTTATTCTTATGTAGAGAGTGTTGAGGGAAATTCTAGAGAAGATACTGTAAATATTTCTAAATCAGAAAAAATAGTAGCTGTGTGTGCTTGTCCTGTGGGAATTGCTCATACATATATTGCAGCTAAGAAGCTTGAAGCTGAGGCTAAAAAACAAGGGTATAGCATTAAAGTTGAGACCCAGGGTTCTATTGGTATTGATAATCCTTTAACAGAGGCAGATATTAAATCTGCTGATGTTGTAATACTTGCTGTGGATAAGGATGTTGATGAAAAGAAGTTTGATGGAAAGAGAGTTTATAAAGTTTCAACTGTAAAAACTATTAATAATGCACAAAATGTTATTAAGGACGCATTTAGTGCTCCAATATTGAATTATAAAAATGTTCATGCTATTAAAGGTAAGTTTGGTCATCATAAGTCTGGATTTTATAAGTATTTAATGAGTGGTGTATCGCCTATGATTCCCATTGTTGCAAGTGGTGGTATTTTAATAGCCCTTGGAATATCCTTTGCAGGCATTGGTTCTGATGGTCCAAATTTTGATGAGTACCCTTTTTATAAGACAATTACAGATATTGGTGTTGTATCTTTTAGTATGATGTTACCAATCCTTTCAGGATTTATTGCTATGGCAATTGCTGATAAGCCAGGTCTTGCACCAGGTCTTGTAGGAGGCGTGCTTGCCAGAGATGTTAAGGCAGGATTTTTAGGGGCAATACTTGTGGGGTTTATGGCAGGTTTTGTTGCTAAATGGATAGCAAAGAGAAAAATTCCTGAATGGCTTAGGCCTGTGATGCCCATATTTGTGATTCCTTTAATAAGTACTGTTATTGTTGGACTTTTTATGATGTATGGGGGTGTTTATATCGGCCAATTTATGGAATTGCTTGAAAATGGTCTTAAATCGCTTCAGAATAATTCAGAAACTTATGGTATTTTAGGAAAATTATTACTTGGATTGGTACTTGGCTCTATGGTATCAATTGATATGGGAGGGCCTTTTAATAAGGTTGCATTCCTTTTTGGTGTTGGTATGATTCCTCAAGTTCCACAAATAATGGGTATGGTTGCATCAGCTATTCCTGTGGCTCCTATGGCTATGGGACTTGCTACTTTACTTATGCCTAAATTGTTTGAAAATGAAGAGAGAGAGTCTGGAAAAATATCTTTCTTGATGTCGTTTATTGGCATTAGTGAGGGTGCTATTCCTTTTGCTGCTAGTGATCCTGCCAGGGTGTTGCCTTCAATAGTGCTTGGAGGTGCTGTTGCAAGTATAATTGCAGCATTTTTTGGTGTTACAGATCATGCACCTCATGGAGGGCCAATAGTGCTTCCTGTGGTTGATAACAAATTGGGATTTGTTATTGCAATAGCTGTGGGTGTTGCTGTGGCAACAAGTTTGGTTATTTTTTTGAAATCTCTAAAATTTAAGGAATCTAAAGAAAATGAGAACTGATAATATATTTTTGATGAAAAATGAAATTAAGGAATATGATTGGGGTGGGACTAGTTTCATCCCTTTTCTTTTAGGACAAAGAGCTGATGGCTTGCCTAAAGCTGAGATGTGGCTTGGAGCACATAAGACATTTTCTAGTAAGATATTAGTTGATGGTCAGTATGTTCCTCTTTGTGATTTTTTAGAAAATCATCAAGATCTGTTGGGATGTGAGGGTGAATTACCGTTTTTATTTAAGGTTCTTTCAGCCCAAAGACCTTTATCAATTCAAATACATCCTTCAAAAGATATTGCTTTAAAAGGTTTTGAGCTTGAGAATGATAAGGGAGTAGATATTAATGATCCTAAGCGAATTTACAAGGATTTAAATCCAAAGATAGAACTTGTTTATGCATTAAGTGATTTTTATGCTCTTAAAGGATTTCTTCCTCTTTCTGAAATCAAGAGCATATATAAAAAATTGAAATTAGATTTTCGTTTTACAACTCATAAAGAGTTGATGGAAATTATACTTAGTTTGCAGGAGTTTGAAATTGAAAATGTTATTGATCAAGTTCAAATAAACTTGGTTTCCATAGATGTTCTTAGAGCTTATTGGTTTAATGAAATTTATAAGATTTATGGAACAGATATTGGGCTTTTGGTCTTTTTAGGGATGCATATTTTTAAATTAAATCCAGGTGAAGTGATCTATACAGAGGCTCAAGAAGTTCATGCTTATCTTAAGGGTGAGTGTCTTGAACTTATGACTAATTCTGACAATGTAATTAGGGCAGGTCTTACTACTAAATATATTAACAAAGACGAGATGCTTAAGGTTGGTAATTTTAAAGAGGGAGTATTTGAATTATTATTGGGCGAGGATATTGATGGTTTTAATGTATTTAAGCTTCCAGGCACTAACTTAAGTTTATTGCAAAGAAATATAAATGAAAAAATTTGCTTTAAAAGAGATGGTGTAATAATATTATTAGTCATGAATGGAGAAATTCAAATTAATAATAAGTTTGATCTTAAAATGGGCGAAAGCGTATTTATAGGAAACAGTGGTGAAGAATTATTAATTTGTGGAAATGGAGAAATTTTTGTTGCACTATCCCTGTAGTAGGATATTGGTCTTTTGACTTTAGTATAAATTTATTATTTATGTGGAAACTTTAATAAACCCAACTGCGAAGAACCTAAATCTCATTCCTTCAAACACTATTTTTGGTTCTGTTAAAAATATTGTTGGACCAAGTGTGGGGTAAATTTTAAAGCCTAATGAGAGGTTTTTTATGATTTTATATTCTATTGATATAGGTAGTCTGGTTACTATTGCTATCCTGTCATAAGGAGAAGGTTTTGTATTGCTATAAGAAGTTAGATTTGCTTGAGACCAATCTGCCCCAATGCCAACTCCTCCTCCAATGATTAAAAATTTTCCTACTTGTTGTCTAAAAATTAGATCGATTGCAATCAAATTATAAGGTTTAAAATTTGTGTGATTGAAGTATAAAAAACTACCATGTCCAAGATCTATGTCTACGTATGGGACTGAGATTAAAAGATTGATAAGAGGATTTCCAGTTCCTATGCCCGCTGCGAATGAGTAAGGATGTTTGTCCTTTTTCTTTATGTTAGGATTTGTATTGATATGTGGCTTGGCTTCTTTGGGAGTGGGTTTGGGCTCTTTGGGAATGGGCTTGGGCTCTTTGGGAATGGGCTTGGGCTCTTTGGGAATGGGCTTGGGCTCTTTAATAATAGGTTTATCGTTTGTGATACAAATGGTTCCATCATTTTCTTGTTGACATTGGATGAAATAAGCATTATTGGATTGAGAAAATGCAAAATGGTTTGAATTAGATATTAAGAGTAATATAAATACTGACAGAGCATTTTTTTTCATTGATTTTTCCTTATATGTATATTTTTATGAATCCAAAAGCAAAAAATCCAAATCTAATTCCTTCCATTGATGTGGGATTGAATATCATTGTTCCACCAATTGTAGTCACAGCTTTGAATCCTATTACAACATTTGTCAAAAAACTATATTCTAAGATAATAGGAAACCTAAGAACAATTCCCAACCTATTGTTAGGCGAAGTGAGTGAAAATTCTTCTTGTTTGTTTGTACTATCATCTGTTTGTATGCTTGATGCATCTTTTTCGTTTGGTTTTATTGGAGATAAATCTAAGCCTATGCCAAGCCCGCTAGTGATCATTGTATTCTGATAAATTTCTTTTTGTAATAAGATATCAGTTCCAAAAACAATATAAGGTACGAAATTGTTAGGGTGTAGTCCGTTGAACCCCCCATATCCAATATCTATATCTACGTATGGGAAATTAATTATGATATTAGTTATAGGGTTTCCAATTCCAAACCCTATTCCAAATGATTTATGTTGGATTTCTTGCTCATTTAATATTTTATTAAGAGCAGATGTATCAATTTTTGTAGCAAAAGATAGACTTGCTACAAAAATCATAATCAGTTGCAATAATATTTTCATAAATTCTCCTTCACCTTATGTTTGATTAGGTGTATATAATTTTTAAAATTATATTTCATAAAATATAAGATATTAAGGGATTTTTTATGAGCAAATTTTTCTGTGTTTTTTTTTGTTTTGTATATTTTTGATATTAAGTTTTTTTTCATATCAACATAGCTTTAACAGTTTTAAGCTGTAGAAATGAGGTTTATTTTTTTTGATTTTATTGGAGAAAAAGTTATTAATGGTATTCTTTAAGCTATTTTTTAGTTTAATTTTTTGACATGATATTCTAGTTAAACCTATAAGTTTTTTTGTGTGTATTTTTTTGAGAAATTTATTGTGAAATACGAACATATTTTTTCAACTTATAAAAATAAATATTAGAGCAAAGATTTATATTAAAAATATGTTTGACATATTTTTAATATAAATATAAATTTAATTATGAATTTGAGTTACAGGTTGGTAAGTTTGTTTTTATTCTTTTTTATGTTTTTTAAATATATATTTTAATGTATGATTTTTATTTGACGTTTTTACTGTTTTTCTATTGGTAAAGATTAGGGTGTGCAGATTGAAGATTTAAATAACATTTAGTTGAATAATTATTATAAATAGAATGTCATTGATTATAAACCAAAAGAAATTTTTTGCTTTTTAAGGTAAGTTGCATCATTGTTTTTGATGCCTAAAATTTTTTAAAAAGGGTGAGGTTTATGGGTAATTTTATTTCTTCAAAGGAAGAGGAATTTTCTAAGTGGTATTTAGACATAGTACAAAAGGCAAAACTTGTTGATTACAGTCCTGTTAAAGGTTGTATGGTTATTATGCCTTATGGGTATGCTATTTGGGAGAGAATTAAGAGTATACTTGATTATAAGCTTAAAGAGACAGGACATGAGAATGCATATTTTCCTTTACTGATTCCTTATGAATTTTTAGAGAGAGAAAAAGAACATGTTAACGGATTTTCACCAGAACTTGCCGTTATTACAACTGCTGGTGGTGAAGCATTAGTCGAGCCTTTAGTTTTAAGACCTACTTCTGAGACCATTATTTGGAATATGTATAGCAAATGGATAAAGTCTTATAGAGATTTGCCTGTTAAAATAAATCAATGGGCAAATATTATTCGTTGGGAAAAAAGGACAAGACCATTTATTCGTACCACTGAGTTTTTGTGGCAAGAAGGTCATACTGCTCATGAGACTGCTGAGGAAGCTTTAGAAGAGACTTTATTTATTTTAAACCTTTATAAAAGGTTTGTTGAAGATTACTTAGCTATTCCTGTATTTTGTGGCAAAAAAACAGAGAGGGAAAAATTTGCAGGTGCTATATCTACTTACACGCTTGAAGCATTAATGCAAGATAAGAAAGCTTTGCAAGCAGGAACATCTCATTATTTGGGATTGAATTTTGCTAAGGCTTTTGATGTTAAGTTCCAAAATAAGAAAGGTGAGATGGATTATGTTTTTGCTACTAGTTGGGGAGTTTCAACCAGGTTAATTGGGGCATTGATTATGGTTCATTCTGATAACAAAGGTTTGATATTACCACCCAAAATAGCACCAATTGAGGTTATTATTGTTCCTATTTTTAAAAGAGATGATGAAGCTAATAAAAAGATTCTTGAATATTCTACTGCTATTTTTAATATTTTAAAAGAAGCAAAGTTGAGAGTGGAGATTGATAGAGATACCAAGAATTCACCAGGATTTAGATTTGCTGCTGCTGAACTTAAAGGAATTCCAATACGAATTGAGATAGGTTTTAATGATATTTTGATGGATTGTGTTACTGTTGCAAGAAGGGATAAAGATAAAAATTCTAAGTATCAAGTATTAGTTAAAGAATTATTATCTAAAATAAGACATGAGCTTGAAACTATGCAGTGTGAATTATTTAATAGAGCATTGGAGTTTAGAAATTTGCATACCAAGGAAATTATTGGGTTTAAAGAAAATGATTATGCTACTTTTAAAACTTATATTAATGAAGATTTAGGATTTGTTCTCTCTTCTTGGTGTGGAAATGAAGTCTGTGAAGAGAGTATTAAAAACGATACAAAGGCTACAATACGATGCATTCCTGAAGAGTTTAAAAATAGATCTTTAAATGACTTGACCTGTATTTATTGCAGTACAGCAGCCAAGTATCTTGTTTTATTTGCAAGAGCATATTAATATTTATTTAAAGATTAAACATTATGTATCTTGTAATTCATTGAAATCGATTATTTGTATTATTGCAATATTGGATGTGAAATCGATCATTAAAGCTAGAGATGCTAAAATTGGAAGTATTGGCATTATGTTAGAGTAGCTAAGTTCAATTCCTTTTGTGTAAGTTGAACATAGCATTGTAATTATGTAAATTAAACTGTTTGGTATGTGTGGAAATGCGAAAATAAAGAGAAATGCCAATATGCTCATGTAGCTTATTTCATAAATTGATATGGGTAAGCTTGAATAAGATTTTAAAATAATAAAAAATGAAATTGTAGAAATGAAAATTGTTCCGGTTTTAGAAATAAAGTTGATTATAGGTATGTTTGTAATTATCGATTTTTTTATGTTTATTTTTTCATTTTTTATGTCTTCTATTAAAAATGCATAGGGCGTATAAGCATCCATTGTCAAACCTGCAAATATTATATTTTGGATAGATATTAATATGTTCTTATATGATAATTTAAAATTTTTAGTTAATCGATAACTAATCATTGGAATTATTATTAGGATAATAATAATTGTCCATGAGGATAAAAGCATTATGCTATCTATGTAGTATTGATAATTTTTAAAATTTTTTAAGTTTGTAGTATATGCTGCTGTGATAAAAATAATGCCGAAATTTAATATTTTAACAACTATTCCGTTAGCATTATAAAAAAGGTTTGAAAGGCTTAAGATAAGCTCTCTAGCAATTCGCCCCTTTTGCTTTGCGTAGTAAAAACTAGTGCCAATAATGATTGAGATAATATAAATACTTAAAAGATTTGGATTATTGTTTGTAAGTATTGTAAAGATATTTTTTGGAAAAAATGTTTCAAGAAATGCTGTTTGATCAAACATATATATATTTTGAATATTTTTATCTAGTATTGGAATTCTTTGTGGTAGATATATGATTGCAACTGTAATTGAGATAATTATTCCTATAATGTTAATTAAAATGCCATAATAAATTGTTTTTCCAAACAATTTGCTGAATTTTTTATTTTCAATAATGTTTTCTATGCCAAGTGGAATTGAAAATATTAAAAATGGAATTAAGGATATATAGGTTAATCTTATAAAGATATGTGAAAGCGTGTTGTAAGCTTCAGAGGGAAAAAATAATCCAAGCAATATTCCAATAGGTATGTTTAGGGAGAACTTTACTTTTGTATTCATAAATTTTTCCTTTGCGAGTTTGAAAAATATTATCTATATCATAATAAATCTTACTAGATTTTTTATTAAATATAAACTTTGGTAATAATATTTATTATTAGTACAAAAAAGTAAGTCTGGTTTTGGAGAGAGGATTGATTGTATGAATATTCTAAATTAATCAATACAGATTGAAGTTTGAAATTGCTTGAAATTAATGCATTAGAAGAACATGACAAAAATTTTTTGCCGATGATTATCATGAAAATCTTATTTCGAGTGATAAAAATATTGAAATGTCTTGTGAGTACTGAGTTGTTTAATGTTAGATTATATTATATCTTTTTAGAATATTTATGATGTTTTTATTTTTTAAGTTTTGAATTTCTTTTTTGTATTCATCTTTAATATAAGCATTTTTTTTAAGTAATATCTCAATTAAGCTAGTATTTTCTACCTCTATTGTAGCTTGTATAGGTGTTTTCCCATTTGTAAGCGTAAGGCTTAAATCAGCTCCTTTTTCTTTTAAAAGATTAAATATTTTTTCATTGTTTAAGTATATTGCCCAAAATATTGATGGATATTTTGTTTCATCTATTCTATTAATTTGGATACCATAGTCTATTAGTGCTTTTGTGGTTTTAAAATCATTATTTATTATAGAGATTGATAGTGGTGATATTTTGTATTGAAAATTTATTTCTGCTGAGAGAGTTAGGGCTATTAAAGTACCCTTTGTATTTTGAAAGTACACAGATGTCATTAAAAAATCATTTTTTATTTTTTGTAATTCTTTTACGATTTTGATGTTATTTAGGTCTATTGATTCTATAAATCTATCTAACTTTTCTTTGTTTATTTCATACTCTTTATTGCTAAAATTATAAATTGTTTTTGATAATTCTTTTATTATTTTTGTATCTTCATTTGCATGTAATAAGGTAATAAATTGTGTTAGTAATATGAGTATTATTTTCATTAATTCTAACCTTTAAAGTCTTCCTTGAGATTGTTTTGTAAGTGTATCTTGATGAGCCTGAGCATTATTAAACAGTATAACTGCGATTTTATCTTTGTCATCAATGATTATTAAATCATCTTTTACATTTTTAGGGGATATGAATATAAGTTGTAAAGCATTTTCTGTATAGTCTAATAGACAGAAATATTTTTTCCCCTCTTTATTTATTAATTTAATAGCTTGTTTATATGATATTTGTAAATTTGGGCTTAGTCCTATTATTTCGAATGTTCCGGCATTTGGGAAATTATAAATTTCTTTGTCTATTTTCCAAATGAAAGTTTTATCGCTTTTAAATTCAATATTTCCGTATTGTTTGTTAATTAAGGTTCCGTACGATGTTAGTCTATTTATGAGATTTTGATTTTGTTTTTCTGCTTCAAGGATAATTTTTGTAATATTTTGTTCAATGATGGCTAGTCTTGATTCGAGGTTATTCTCTTTAACTTTTATGATTAATTTATAGTAATTTTGATCTTCTTTTGATAAAAAGATAAAATCTTTCTCTGCAGTTTTAGATCTAAATAAAAATCCATTAGGTTTAACCTCTTCAACAATGTCAAACTTGAAATTTACACTTAGTTCAGGTATATTAATTTTTATTTCATTTTTTGGAGTAAAGAATAATCCATGATCTTCTCTTAGTAGGTTAGTGTCATAAGTATTGTTGGCGATCATTGTTTCATAGTAAAGTGGTCTTAGGTATTTAATGTTTTTAAATTTGTTAATTATGTCAGTTTGTAATGCTTGATCTAGTGGATTAGTGAGCATTATACCTGTAATATTATCGAAAACTTCGAGTGCGTAGTCAAAGACGTAACCTTTATACCCGTCTTTTGTTAAAACATGTAGCCATCTTCCTTTAAGCGAACCTGCTTCTGTTTCTTCTCCGATATGTATTATTTTTAATATAGCATCTTTTGGGATCCTATAGATTATATTTTCTTGATAGCTGTCTGGAGACCTTCTTAAGGGCAATAAATCTCTTTTGCTTGTAGCATATTTGCTTAAGTATGGTTGAATACTTAATTGAAAGTTTTTTGCTTCTTCTTTTGTTTGAAATTCTTCTATTGTAAACTTGTGTACAATAAACTTTATCCCATTGTAGTTTATTATTATTGTTTTTTTCTCTTGATTTATATTTTCTATTTTGACAAGTGATCCGTTTGGTAATTTTTCTCTATCCTTTGAATCTAGAACGATACCGTATTTATTGTTGTTATCAAAACAAGATAGCAGTAATATGAGTAGTAAAATATAAATTAATTTTATATTCATGTTAAAATCCTGATAGTTTGTATTGGCTTTAAGATGTGTTTTGTTATGCATGACCTTTATTATATAATAAAAACAATGAAGTTATTAATTCAAGTATTTGGGTTAGTGCTGGTTTTTAGCTGTTATAAGATTAAGCAAAGCGAAATTCAAAGTCTTGTAGATCTTTTAGAAGAGTCAAATAAAAAGGGTTTAGATAAATTTCTTATTGTTGATAGAATAGTGGATATTCATATGCGCAATAAAGATTATAATGAGGCTTTAAAGTCTGTAAATCAAGGAATTGCTAATGATGAGAATAGAGAATATTATCCTTTGTATTTTTATTTGATGGGTAATATATATTCTGCAATTAAAGAAGACTCAGTGGCTTTTACTTGTTATAGATATGTTGTTGATAATTTTGATGATTACATTTATGAAAGTAGTTCTGTAAAATTAGATATTGCCAAAAGGATTATCAATTTAAATATTGAAGCTGGGCATAAAATACGTTATTACAAATTTTTGCTTAATAATAATGCTGAGAATCTTACCAATTCAGATAGAGGCAATTATTATTATAATCTTGCTTTGAGCTTAGAGAGCATTCAAAGTTATGATGAAGCATATTTTTATTATAAACAATTGCTTTCAATACCAAGGTCAGATTTAAGAATAGATTCAATAGACTATTCTGGAGTTATTACTAAAATTAATTATTATAATAATCCAGATTTTGTAATTTATAGAAATTTAAATGATTTAATTCAAGATATTAAGAGATATATTTTTGCTGGAAATACTGCAAAATTGTTGAGTATAAGGGATAAACATAATTTTTTTATTCAGAGTTGGGATCAAAGAGGGGGTAGAAGCAATGCAATTAATACGGATAGTTTTTTGACAACGATGATTAAGCTTGGAAGTAGACGAAAAAATGGAATACAGTTTGCAAGTAGTTTTGAGGCTGATTCTAGTGATGATACATCTTATCTTGGTTCAAGTGGGTGGGAGCACATTTGGGAATGGTATTTTGTTTTTAAGAAAATTTCTTATCCAAAAGATCCAGAAATTAATAATGGTTGGGCTTGGATAGGTGTTTATTTGGGGAAAAAATAGGGAGATTTAATATGAACTTATTAAATAATCTTTTAAATTTTTTATTTTTATTTTATTCTAATGTCTCTATTATAAATGATTCTTTATCTAAGTCTAGCATAAAGAGAACAATTGATTGGGATACAAAGGTTATTTATTTTGATATTATTAAACCAGTAGATGAAGACAAATTTGGTAGAGTTGGATTTGATTCTACATCTAGATTAGTATTTAGTGTTCATGATTTAAAAGATACTTTAATAAGACAGTCTCTTTTTGAAATGATCATTGATTCTGATAATACTTTTAAAGATTATTTTGATTATGATCCTCACTTAATACTTTATTTTTCAGGCCTTGATAGTATTTTAAAAAGAGGATATACTAAGTATTCAGAGGACTTGAGAAGCATAACTGTTAGATATGAGCTTTCTTTTTTTCCTGATTTTATGAATTTATTTTTATCTCACAATAAGCCTTATAAAGCTTTTTATCCATTGATTAGTACAAATGTTGATGGGTTCGTTTATACTGGCATTATTATTTATGCGGGTGATGATTACAAATCATCTTTAGGTAGTTTTGTAAAATTAACAGATGCTTTTTTTATTAAGATTTATGATGAGAATTTGAGGCTTTATTTTGATATGAAAATGGTTGAGCCGGATGCTCTTAGAGAATGGGGAATGCTTGAATATACTAATGACATTGCTTATAAAAATAAGGATAGAGTTGGAGATTATCCTTTAAGGTTGATTGTTAAAGGCGTTTATGGTAAAAATCATTCAGATATCATACTTGATGAGTATTCTATTAATAGGATATTTTCAAATAAGAATAATATTGATCTTTTAAGAAAAGGTAGGCTTGTTATTATTAAATAAAGAGTTTATAAATATAATTTAGGGGCTTGTCTTTTTTCAGATAATAAATTAACATGATATAAGAGTTTATTATAAAGGGAAGTAATGCCCTTATAGCTCAGGTGGTAGAGCATCACCATGGTAAGGTGGCGGTCGTCGGTTCAAATCCGATTGAGGGCTTTTTGTAGGCAGGAGTGTTTTATGGGCAAAAAAAAAGGTAAAGGTGCTGTTGAACTTATAGCTTTAGTATGTGAGGAAACAGGAATTAGAAATTATACGACTACTAAAAATAGGCGTAATAAACAAGAGAAGTTAGAATTGAGGAAGTATTGTCCAAGTCTCAGGAAGCATACTCTTCATAAAGAAGGCAAAATAAAATAATTAAAGTGATAGGTCAGTAGTTCAAAGGTAGAATGGCGGTCTCCAAAACCGCATGTTGGGGGTTCGAGTCCCTCCTGACCTGTTGTCTGTATTGTTAAGAGGGGCTTTTTAATGTTTAAATTTGTTAAAGATAGTATTTTAGAACTTAAGAAAATAACATGGCCTAAATATAGTGAAGTAATAGGTAGTGGAAAACAAGTTTTTTGGTTGGTTGTTTTTATTTCTGTTTTTTTAGGTATAGTAGATTATATTATGTATCTTGCTATAACTTATATATTTTAAGGAAAGATTATGTCCAGGGCCTGGTATGTATTGCAAACTTTCTCTCAGTATGAGAAAAAGATAGAACAAGAGGTAAAGCTTTTGATCAGCGAGGGTGTTTTTGGTGGTAATGTTTTAGATGTTAAGGCTCCTATTGAAAGGGTAGAAGAGATAAAAAATGGGAAAAAGCGTATACGAGAGAGAAAAATTTGGCCGGGTTATATTCTAATTGAGTTGGATCTTCCTGAACAGGAATGGAAAAGCACTGTAGCTAATATTATTAAGATACCAGGTGTTGTGAATTTTGTTGGCACAGGTAAGGAGCAAAAACCACTTCCAATTAGTGATGAAGAAGTTAAGAGTGTTTTTATGCTTGCTGGAGAGATTAAGGCAGATAAATCTATTTTTATGCTTTATGATTTTGAAGAGGGTGAGAGAGTTAAAATTAAAGGGGGTCCTTTTGATTCTTTTGAAGGAGTTATTGGGTCTATCGATTATGAAAAAAAGAAATTGAAAGTTGCAGTTCAAATTTTTGGAAGATCAACTCCTGTTGAAGTTGATTTTCAGCATATAGAAAAAATTTAATAATTCATGTATTAATGGGAGCTTAAAGGCGTTATTACCATAAGGAGTTATTTATGTCTAAGAAAAAGAAAGAAGTTGCTTGGATTAAGCTTCAAGTTCCAGCTGCTCAAGCTGCTCCGGGAGCTAAGATAGGTCAAGCTCTTGGACCTCATGGTGTTAGTGGTCCTCAGTTTGTTAAAGAATTTAATGAAAAAACAGCTAAAATGGAGCCAGGTATTATTGTTCCTGTCATTATTACTGTGTACAGTGATAAGAGTTTTTCATTTATTGTAAAAACTCCACCGGCTTCAGTTTTAATTAAGAAGGCTGTTGGAATAGAGGCAGGTTCTAAGAGATCGAATACAGATAAGGTTGGAACTATATCGAAAGAGAAATTAATGGAGATTGCAAGGATTAAAATGCCTGATTTAAATGCAAAAACTGAGTCGGCTGCATTTAAGATAATTGCAGGTAGTGCCCGTTCTATAGGTGTTGAGGTGGAGAAATAATGGCTAAGAGTGGAAAAAAATATATACAAGCTCTATCTAAAGTAGATAAGCTTAAATCTTACAGTATAGATGATGCAATATCCTTATTAAAAGCAATCAAATTTGTTAAATTTGATGAGACTATCGATGTATCTGTTAATCTTAATTTAAAGAAAAATCATACAGTTAGAGATACAGTTGTTTTGCCAAATCAGTTTATGAAAGAGAAACGCATACTTGTTTTTGCAAAGGGTGATAAAGCTGAAGAGGCAAAAGAAGCTGGTGCTGCTTATGTTGGAGATGAGGATCTTATTAATAAGGTTAAGGGTGGATTTAGTGATTTTGATATTGTTGTTGCAACACCTGATATGATGAAGGATGTGGGGAGGCTTGGTCCCATTTTAGGTAAGAGGGGCTTGATGCCAAATCCTAAGACACAAACTATTACGAATGATTTAAAAGGTACAATAGCTAGTCTTAAGAAGGGTCGTACAGAGTTTAGGGCAAATAAGAATGGTGTTATCAATTTTTCTGTTGGTAAGTCTTCTATGGATAATGAAAAAGTAAAGGAAAATTATAATGAATTTATTAAGGCATTACTTAAAAGACGACCAAGTGATTTAAAGGGTATTTTTGTGGATAGTGTTTATATTTCATCTACCATGGGACCTTCTGTGAAGATTGATTTTGTTTAGGAGTTAAGTTATGCGTACAAAGATAAATCCTAAAAAGGTTGAAATGTTTAATTCATTTAAAGAATTTTTAGAGGATAAGGATAATATTTTTTTTCTAGATTATAGAGGATTAACGGTAACAAAGCTTACTGAGTTGAGAAATAGAGTTGAAAGTGAGCAAGGGGAATTAAGGGTTGTAAAAAATAGTATAATGAAGCGAGTTTTAAAAGACAAGCAAATAGAAGGCCTTGATCCTTATCTTTTAGGTCCAACAGCTGTTGTTACTGCTGTTGATGAGGCTAATGTGATTGCAAAAATTTTTTATGAGTTTGTTAAAACTAGCACTTTAAAAGTTAAGGGAGGTTTTGTTTTAGGAGAAGTTTATGATGAGGCTAAGCTTAATGCGTATAGTAAACTTCCTACTAAGAAAGAGGCTATTTCTTTATTTATGAGTGTGCTTAAAGCCCCAATTTCAAAACTTGCGAGAACTCTAAAAGCTTTGTCTGATATTAAAGTGTAATCAAAATAGTGTTAGTCTTAATATAGTGCATGCTATCACTATTGAAAATAATATGGAAAGGAGTTAAGTTAATATGGCACTAAGTAAAGAAGATATTTTAACGTGGCTTGAGGGAGCTAAAACATCTGAAGTTGTTGAGCTTATAACAGCTATTGAGGAAAAATTTGGAGTTACTGCTGCTGCAGTTGCTGTTGCTGCTGCACCTGGTGCTGATGTTGGTGGTGCTGAGGAGCAAACAGAATTTGATGTAATGCTTATGTCTTTTGGAGATAGTAAGATAAACGTTATTAAAGAGGTAAGAGCTGTTACTGGGCTTGGACTTGGAGAGGCTAAAGCTTTAGTTGAAGCTGCTCCTAAGGCAGTTAAGGAAGGTGTTTCAAAAGCAGATGCTGAGGATATAAAGAAGAAACTGGAAGCAGTTGGTGCAAAAGTTGAAATTAAATAAAACATTAAGAATGTGTCAAATTTGTTATCCCACATGTCGTTTTAGTGACATGTGGTTTATTGTGTCTTAAAAAAGGAGTCTTTTAATGATAAAAAGGGTTCATCTAGGACAAGGAAAAGCCAAAGAAATCTTAGACTTACCTAACCTAATAGAAATACAATTGAATTCTTATGAAAAATTTTTGCAGCTTGATAGATTAAAAAATAATAAACCTTTGCTTAATGAAGGCCTTGAATCTGTTTTTAGGGACACTTTTCCTATGAAAAGTAGCAATGGTGAAGTTTCGCTTGAATATGAAAAATATTATATTGAATATGATTCTCTTAGTTTTACTGAAAAAGAATGCAAAAGGAAGGGGCAGAGTTATGAGGCTGTTTTAAAGATAAGATTAAATTTGCAGTTTCTAACAACAGGAGAGATAAGGCAAAAAGATGTCTATATGGGGACTATTCCTTTGATGACTGATAGAGGAACTTTTATTGTTAATGGTGCTGAAAGAGTAATTGTATCGCAAATTCACAGATCCCCTGGAGTTGTTTTTTACAAGGAAAAAGACTTATATTATGCTCGTATTATTCCTTATCGGGGTTCTTGGTTAGAATTTGAGATCGATTCAAAGAAAGATTACCTTTATGTTAAGATAGACAGAAAAAAAAGAATACTTGTTACTCTTTTCTTAAGAGCTTTGGGTCTTGATACTAGAGAAAAAATAATTGAAACGTTTTATAAGATTAGAAAAATTGAGGTAAATGAAGGGACTAAGAGAGAAATTACAGGGCAATATTTAGCGGTAAACATTGTTATAAAAGAAAATATGACTTATCGGGCAGGTGACAAGATAACTTTGCAAGATATTGAAGATTTCTTGCAGAATGGGGTAAAGGAGATAGACCTTATTGATTTTGATGGTTATGATAGTGTTCCTGGGAAATATTTTATCAGTTCTGATGTTATTTTGAATTGTTTCGAAAAAGAAGATGCTTATTTCTCTTTAAAGGATGGCTTTAAAGAGCTTTCAAGGGAATCTGTAATGCTTGCGGTTTATAGTGTGCTTTTACCTGGAGAGCCCATATCCATTGATAATGCTGAGAATGATTTAAGAACAGTATTTTTTTCAGAGAAGAGATATGATCTTGGTCATGTAGGACGATACAAACTTTCTAAAAAGTTTGGTCTTGATGATTTGACGACCTCAGTTCTTACTATGACAGATATAGTAAATACGATATCTCATCTTTTAAGAATATATGATGGGCATGATGTTCTTGACGATATTGATCATCTTGGAAATAGAAGAGTTCGTTCTGTTGGTGAGTTGCTTACAAATATATATAAAGGTGCAATGTCAAGGGTAGAGAAAATTGCAAAGGATAGAATGTCTAATAAAGAGGTGTTTAACCTTAAGCCGCAAGAATTGATAAGTGTTAAGCCTATTGTTTCTGCTGTTAAAGAATTTTTTGCAACTAGTCAGCTTTCACAATTTATGGATCAGGTTAATCCTTTAGCTGAATTGACCCATAAAAGGCGTCTTAATGCTTTAGGTCCTGGAGGACTATCAAGAGATCGTGCAGGTTTTGAAGTAAGAGATGTTCATTATACTCATTATGGTAGGATGTGTCCTATTGAAACTCCTGAGGGACCAAATATTGGTCTTATTGTGTCTTTAGCTACTTATGCAAAGGTCAATGATTATGGTTTTTTAGAGACTCCTTATAGAAAAGTGATTGATGGCAAGGTTACTGATGAGATTGAGTATTTGTCTGCAATTGATGAAGAGAAAAAATGTATTGCTCAAGCAAATGCTGCTGTTAATGATGCGAATAACTATATTGATGATTTAATTTCTGTTAGGGTTTCTGGTGATTATACCACAATGATTCCTAAAAATATCGATTTTATGGATGTTTCACCTAGACAGTTAATTTCTGTTTCGTCAGCATTAATACCTTTTCTTGAACATAATGATGCAAACCGTGCTCTTATGGGTTCAAATATGCAACGACAGGCAGTTCCTTTATTATTTCCACAACCTCCTATTGTTGGCACTGGTATGGAAAGAATAGTAGCAAAGGATTCTGGTGTTGTAATTAAGGCCAAGAGAGCAGGCACAGTTGTATTAGCAACGAGTCAAAAGGTGATTATCAAGCCTGAGGATGCTACTGATGAAAATGATTTAGATGAATATGAACTTGCTAAATATGAAAGGACAAATCAGGATACTTCTTTTAATCATTCAGTTTTAGTTAGGGAGGGCCTGGTAGTTCAAAAGGGTGAGATCATAGCTGATGGTCCTGCTACTAGGTATGGCGAGTTGGCACTTGGAAATAATTTGTTGGTTGGTTTTATTCCTTGGAATGGATTTAATTATGAAGATGCTATATTAATTTCTGAGCGGATTGTAAAAGAAGATCTTTACACATCAATTCATATTAAAGAATTTAGTATTGAGGTGAGGGAAACTAAGCTTGGTCCTGAGAAAGTTACAGCAGACATTCCTAATGTTAGTGGAAAAATATTAAATAAGCTTGATGAGAATGGAATTGTACGAATAGGAACTTATGTAAAGCCAGGTGATATTTTGGTCGGTAAAGTTACACCAAAATCAGAAGGGGATATTAGCCCTGAATTTAAGCTTTTGACATCTATTTTTGGGGAGAAAGCTAAAGATGTTAAGAATAATTCACTCAAAGTTCCACATGGTACTGAAGGGACCGTAATTGATGTTCAGAGGATCACTAAGGATGATGTTGGCAATCTTCCACCTGGTGTTGATGAAATATTAAAAGTTTATGTTGCCAAGAAAAGGAGACTTAAAGAGGGTGATAAGATGGCAGGAAGACATGGAAATAAGGGTGTAGTTGCCAAGATTCTTCCTGTTGAAGATATGCCATATCTTGCAGATGGGACTCCTCTTGATATATGTTTAAATCCCTTAGGAGTGCCTTCTCGTATGAATATTGGACAATTAATGGAGTCTCAGCTCGGTCTTGCTGGTAAATATCTTAATGAATATTATGATGTTCCTGTGTTTGAATCTGCTACAAATGAGTGCATTCAAGAAAAGTTAAAAAAAGCCAGATTTAATGAAACATCAAAAGCAATTTTATATGATGGATATACAGGGGAACCATTCGAAAATGAGGTAATGGTTGGAATTATATATATGCTTAAGTTACATCACCTTGTTGATGATAAGATGCATGCAAGATCTACAGGTCCTTATTCACTTGTATCGCAACAACCTCTTGGAGGAAAGGCGCAGTTTGGTGGTCAAAGGCTTGGAGAGATGGAAGTTTGGGCACTTGAAGCTTATGGAGCTGCTCATACTTTGCAAGAGCTTTTAACAGTAAAATCAGATGATATGTCAGGTAGAGTTAAAATATATGAAAATATTGTTAAAGGTATTCCTACCAATGTGTCTGGCATTCCTGAATCTTTTAATGTTTTGATGCAGGAGCTAAGAGGGCTTGGGTTTGATTTATCAATTTATGATGATAAGGGCAATCAAATTCCTTTAACAGAAAAGGAAGAGGAATTAATTAATAAGACTTAGGTTTTGAGGGTTTTATGAAAGAGATAAAAGATTTTGAAAAGATAAGAATAAAGATAGCATCTCCTGATCAGATTAGGAGTTGGTCTTATGGAGAAGTTAAAAAATCTGAAACTATTAATTATAGAACTTTGCGGCCTGAGAAGGATGGTCTTTTCTGTGAGAGAATTTTTGGGACTACTAAAGAATGGGAATGTTATTGTGGAAAATTCAAGTCAATAAGGTACAAAGGTATTATTTGTGATCGTTGTAATGTTGAAGTGACTCATTTTAAAGTTAGGCGTGAGAGAATGGGGCATATTGAGCTTTCAGCTCCTGTTGCTCATATCTGGTATTATAAATATATTCCATCCAGAATTGGACTTTTACTTGACATTACTGCTTCTAATTTAAACTCTATTCTTTATTATGAGAAATATATCGTAATTGAACCAGGTGATACTGATCTTAAGAAGATGCAACTTTTAAATGAGGATGAATACTCTGAAGCAAAAGAGAGATATGGAATGTCTTTTAGTGCCTCAATGGGTGCTGAGGCAATTAAAACTTTACTTGAGAATCTTGATCTTGATGAATTGTCATCTAAGCTTAGACTTCAAATGATTGATAAAGATGATAAGACTGATAAAAAGCTTTTAAGACGTCTTGAAATTATTGAGAATTTTAAAATTTCCGGGAATAAGCCAGAATGGATGATCATGGATGTTCTTCCTGTTATTCCGCCAGAGATTAGACCTATGGTTCAGCTTGATGGTGGCAGATTTGCAACCTCTGATCTTAATGATCTTTATAGAAGAGTAATAAATAGAAATAATAGGTTAAGAAAACTTTTGCTTCTTAATGCACCTGAAATTATTGTTAGAAATGAAAAAAGAATGTTACAAGAGTCGGTTGATTCTCTTTTTGATAATTCACATAAGAGAAAAGTTGTTAAAGGTACATCCAATAGACCACTTAAATCTCTCTCTGATGCATTAAAAGGTAAGCAAGGTAGATTTAGGCAAAACCTTCTTGGTAAGAGAGTTGATTATTCAGGACGTTCTGTAATTGTTGTTGGGCCTGAACTTAAGTTGCATCAGTGTGGTATTCCTGCTAAGATGGCGCTTGAGCTTTTTAAACCGTTTGTAATTAGAAAATTGATTGAGAGTGAATCCGTATTTAATATAAAGAGGGCAAAGAGTTTAATTGAACAAGAAGTAGATGAGGTTTGGCAGATTTTAGACAATGTTATTAAAGAACATCCTGTGCTTTTAAACCGAGCTCCAACACTGCATAGATTGGGAATACAAGCTTTTGAACCAGTTTTAGTTGAAGGAAAGGCAATTAAATTACATCCTCTTGTTTGTCATGCATATAATGCTGATTTTGATGGCGATCAGATGGCTGTACATGTTCCTTTAACGCCTGCAGCACAGGCTGAAAGTTGGGCTTTGATGTTGTCAACTAATAATTTGTTAAATCCTGCAAATGGACATCCGATTGTATTCCCATCTCAAGATATTGTATTAGGTCTTTATTATTTAACTATGGAGAGAAAAAATGTAGAGGGAGAAGGACGTAAATTTTCCAATTTTAATCATGTTCTTCTTGCAATAAATAATAAAAGTTTAGACTATAATGCACGGATTTATGTAAAGGTTAATGGTGAGTATATAGAGACTACTGCAGGCTGTGTTGTATTTAACGAGGCTTTACCAGGGGAGATTGCATTTGTAAATAAAACTCTTAGTGATTATGAGTTGCAAAATTTGATTTCTGAGGTTTATGTTGTGTATGGTTCTTCTGTTGTAATTGAGATGCTAGATATTATTAAAGAGCTTGGATTTAAATATGCTACCAAATTTGGATGTACAATAAGTATGAGTGATATTATTGTACCTGCAGAGAAAAAAGTATATGTAGATAAAGCTAATAGAGAGATTGCAAAAATTCAGAATGATTATACCAAAGGCGTTATTACTGGAGAAGAGAGATATAATAACGTTATTTCTGTTTGGTCAAAAACAAATGAAGAACTTACCAATAAGATGATGGAAATTCTTAAGAGAGATAAAGATGGATTTAATGTAATCTATATGATGGCTGACTCTGGTGCTCGTGGAAGTAGAAATCAGATAAGACAGCTTGCAGGGATGAGAGGATTAATGGCTAAGACCTCTGGCGATATTATTGAGCTTCCGATTATTTCTAATTTTAAAGAAGGTCTTTCTGTTATAGAGTTTTTCATTTCTACAAATGGCGCAAGGAAAGGACTTGCAGATACAGCTCTTAAGACTGCAGATGCTGGGTATTTAACACGAAGATTAGTAGATATTGCTCAAGATGTTGTTGTTCGAATAGAAGATTGTGGGACTATTAATGGCATAAAAGTTGGAGCTTTAAAAAATGGTGAAGAAATAGTTGAGCCTTTAAGAGAAAAAGCGGTTGGTAGTTATTCAATTGAGAGAATAAAAAGTCCTATTACAGGTGAGATTATTTTAGATGTAAATGAAGAGATTACAGAAGACAAGATAAAGTTATTGGAAACTGTTGGTATTGACAATCTTGTTATTAGATCTGTTTTGACTTGTGAAGCTGAGCATGGTGTTTGTCAAAAATGTTATGGTAGGGATTTCTCAAATAATAAGCCTGTTAATATTGGAGAGGCTGTTGGAATAATAGCTGCTCAGTCAATAGGTCAGCCAGGAACACAGCTTACCATGAGAACTTTTCATATTGGGGGTGTTGCACAAGCTGGTAGTGAAGATGATAAGATTACAAGTAAAAATCCTTTCATTCTTAATGGCTTAGAGGGATTTAATGTAGAAGTTGCTGGTGGCTTGCTTTTTACAAGAAAGGGCACTTTAAGAGTAATCAATGTTATTTATGAGGAAGATATTAAGGAAGTTAAAGATCTTAAGGTATTAGATTCTCAGAAAGTAATTAAAGGAATGCCTTTATTTACGGGTAAGGACGGTATTGATGTATTATCATCTCATATTGGTTATGTTAGAATTAAAGATGATAAATTAATGATTGTCTCTGAAGAGCAGGAAATATCTTTAAAGACTGGTACGAAACTTGAAATAAATGTTGGTGATTATGTTGAGGCTGGACGTGTAATTGGAACATTTGATCCATTTGCAGAGCCAATTATTGCTGAGGTTAAGGGGAAAGTTAGATTTAAAGATATTATTTTAGGAACAACTCTTAAAGAGGAGATAAATCTTGAAACGGGAAATATTGAAAAAAGAATTACAGATCAGGTTTTTGAGTCTCTTGATCCTAGGATTTTAATTATTGATGACAGAGGAATTGAGATTTCTTCTTATGTTCTTCCTGGAGATGCTTATCTTCAAGTTGAAGATGGGCAAGGTATTAACATAGGTGACATTATTGCTAAGCTTTCTAAAGGTTCTGAGAAAACACAAGATATTACTGGTGGTCTTCCTAGGGTTAATGATTTATTTGAGACAAGAATTCCAAAAAATTTAACCGAAATGGCTAAGGTAAGTGGCATTGTTCAGTTTAGAGCAATTCAGAAAGGAAAAAGACTTATTAATGTTTTAGATGAGTATGGGGTTGAACATAAACATTATATTCCTGCTGGAAAACATCTTCTAGTTAGAGATGGAGATGTTGTTAAAGCTGGAGATATGCTTTGTGATGGAAGAATTAATCCCCATGATGTTCTTGAAATTCTTGGTGGAATTAGTTTGCAGGAGTTTTTGTTGGCGGAAATTCAAGATGTTTATCGAAAGCAAGGTGTAAGTATTAATGACAAACATATTGGTGTAATCATTAAACAGATGATGAAAAAAGTTAAGATTGTGTCTGTAGGTGATACTAATTTTGTTTATAATCAAAAGGTAGACAAACATGCTTTTTATGAGCAAAATAGAAGGGTAATTGAACAAGGTGGTGAGCCTGCAGTAGCTAGTCCAATTCTTATTGGTATAACAAAGGCATCCCTTAATATCGATTCATTTATTTCAGCCGCTTCTTTCCAAGAAACAACTAAAGTTTTAACAGATGCTTCAATTGCAGGTAGTATTAATGATCTTAAAGGTCTTAAAGAGAATGTTGTTATTGGACATTTAATTCCTACAGGAACAGGTATGAGTTTATATAAAAGAGTTAAGGTGAGGGAAAATACAAGTTCTGAAGTGTAACTTGAAAATAAAACATATATTTGTTACCATTTATTGGTAAAATTAGGAAAAGGAGAGCATAGATGCCTACAATTAATCAACTAATTAGGAAGCCAAGAAAGAGTCAAAGAGAAAAGACAGCATCTCCTGCGCTTCAAAATTGTCCTCAAAGGAGAGGAATTTGTACTCGTGTAATGACGGTTACACCTAAGAAACCTAATTCAGCTTTAAGGAAGGTAGCTCGTGTTAGGCTTTCAAATGGCTTTGAAGTGACAGCTTATATTCCAGGCATTGGTCATAATCTACAAGAACACTCTGTTGTTCTAATTAGAGGTGGACGTGTTAAAGACTTGCCAGGTGTTAGGTACCACATAATCAGAGGTGCTAAAGATACTCTTGGTGTTAATAATCGGAAGCAGGGTCGTTCTAAGTATGGAACTAAGAAGCCAAAAACTTAAGAGGTATAAATTATATGTCAAGAAAGAGTAGAAAAATTAAGAAAAAGGTCTTTAAAGATTTTAAATATGATTCTCAAGTTATTGCTAAATTTGTGAATAGGTTGATGTATGATGGAAAAAAATCTATCAGTGAATCTATAGTTTATAATTCAATTGATATGCTTGCAGAAAAAATTGAGGAAGTTGATAAGGTTGCTGCTTTTAATAAGGCATTAGATAATGTGAAACCATTAGTAGAGGTTAGAAGTAGACGGGTTGGTGGTGCTACTTATCAAGTTCCAGTTGAAGTTAGAGAAGAAAGGCGAGAAGCTTTGGCGATGAAGTGGGTTATTGCAGCTGCCAGAAAAGCTAGTGGAAAGTCCATGCAAGATAAGTTGGCAAATGAACTTGTTAATTCTTACAATTCAACAGGTGCTGCTTTTAAAAAGAAAGAGGATACTCACAGAATGGCAGAGGCAAATAGGGCTTTTACACATTACAGGTGGTAAAGATAAAACAGCTTTTGATATTTATGTGTTGTAGTGTTAGTTGGTCTTAGATATAATTGATAAGGGGTAATATTTATGTTAAGAAAAGTTGTTTTGTTTTTTTTTATTCTAGGGTGTTCAGGGCCACAAGATAAAGCTTCATTATCTGGTACTGTTTCTGTAATTGTTGATGGGACTTTTGATGATAGAGGTTTTAATGAGCTTTCTTCCAAGGCAATGACTCAAATTAAAGAAGAGTTAAAAGTTAATGTGATTCAGAAAGAATCCAAGGTTGCTGATTATTTAGCAGATATTGGGGGATTGGAAGAAGGTGGTTCTGGTTTAATTTGGGGAGTTGGTTTTAAGTTTACAGATACATTTTTGCAAAAAGCCCTTGAAAATCCTAATGTACATTATGGCATTATTGAAGGTGCTTACGCAGAAAGTGTTGAGTTACCCAAAAATTTAGTGAATGTAAATTTTAGATCTGAAGAAGGGGCGTTTTTAGTTGGATATTTAGCAGCTAAGACATCTAAGACCGGTAAGATTGGATTTTTAGGTGGTATGGAAGGTATTGTCTTTGATGCATTTAGATATGGATATGAAGCTGGTGCTAAATATGCAAATAAAGATATTGAATTGAATTCTCAGTATGTCGGGACATTTTCTGATTTATCACTTGGGTATTTAATGGCAAGTAAGATGTATGCTTCTGGGGTTGATATTATATTTGCAGCAGCAGGTCTTTCAGGTCTTGGTGCTATTGAGATTGCAAAAGAGCTTGGGGCTGGATATTATATTATTGGGGTTGATCAGGATCAGTCGTATCTTGCGCCTGATAACATGCTTTTATCGTATATTAAGAGGGTTGATCTAGTTATGTTGGATTTGACCAGATCTTATTTAAGCCTTGGCAAGTGGAATGCGCATAATTTAGAATTTGGACTTAAAGATGGAGCGCTTGATTTGATTTTTAATAGATCAATAAATTTAGATTTAATCAAGGGTTATGATTTTATTTCAGAAATTAAAAACAAAATAATCGGTAATGAAATTAAAGTTCCTAAAGATGAAAAGTCTTATAATGATTTTGTTGTTAACCTATCAGGTAAGAGCTAATATAAGGACTATTAGAGGGGTTTTATATGAACAATAGGTTCATAGTATTTATTTGTGTTGTGTTAGCTTTTTTAGGGTGTGATAAAAAGTCATTGACTTCTAAATCTTTGCAAAGACCCATAATTTCTCTAATATTTGATGGGACATTTGGTAATGATGCTTCTAATGGTACTAAAATGTTAGAAGAAGATTTTGAAGTTGAAATTGTTGAAAAATTATCAACAAGTGTTGCTTATGCTAGTGATTTAGAAGCTCTTAAGGATAAGGGTTCTAGCATTGTTTGGGGAATTGGTTTTAGCCTTCAAGAGGCTATTGAGCAAGCCGCTACACTTAATAAGGATATTAATTATGGGGCTATTGATATTGCTTATAAAGATCATGTAAATTTTCCTGATAATTTGCTTGGTATCTCATTTAAAGTTGAAGAGGCTGCATTTCTAGCTGGATATTTAGCAGCTAAGACATCTAAGACCGGTAAGATTGGATTTTTAGGTGGTATAGAAGGTATTGTCTTTGATGCATTCAGATATGGGTATGAAGCTGGTGCTAAATATGCAAATAAAGATATTGAATTGAATTCTCAGTATGTCGGCACATTTTCTGATTTATCTTTAGCTAGGACTGTTGCTTTGAGGATGTACAAAGATGGTAGCGATGTCATATTTGTAGCAGCGGGGCTGGCATGTCTTGGTGCTATTGAGGTTGCAAAAGAGCTTGGGGCGGGACATTATATTATTGGAGTTGATCAAGATCAGTCATATCTTGCACCTGATAATGTTTTAACCTCAGTTATTAATAGTGTTGGGAATTCTATTTATGAGATAACGAAGCATTATTTAAAGACAAATTCTTTTGATGGTGGGAAAGTATTAAAGTTAGGAATTAAAGATGGTTCTGTAAGCATTATTAAGCATGACTCTAAAATAAAGGATGACATTAGAGTTGAGCTTGAAGATATAGAAGATAAAATAAGGGGTGGCGTTATTACCGTTCCAAGAAATCTTGACGAATATAATAGGTTTTTAGATATTTATAGTCTGTTGAATTAATACCCTTCTGTTTATATAGATAATTCCATTAATATTTTTTAGTTTACCCTTTACTACAAGGTAAATTTTAATAATTATAATTTAGTGTTATTTTTATTGATAGTTTGTTTATATTTTTGATTTTAAAATTGGAAAATTTTAAATTTGTTTTTAGGAGAGGATTGATTGTGTCAAAAAATTTATGTTTTATGCTTTTATTTTCTTTATTTTTTATGTCTTGTTTTTCTGCAAAAAAATCTTCGACTGTTATTAATAATCAATTTGTTATGGGAATGCTGTTTCCAAGTAGTTTTGATGATAATGGCTATCTCCAAAATGCCTTTGAGGGTGCACTTAATATAAGTAATGAGTTTGAAGTTAAACTTATTCCAAAGGTTTTAACAGCTTATTCTGTTGAAGGTAAAAGATTGATGACATCTGATGAAGTATTAGCACAAGATGTTTTTGCATTACAGAAGTATGGTTCCAATTTTATTTGGTTTATTAGTGCTTATTTTTCAGATCCTGCTATAAGATTTGCTTATGAGAATCCAGATATTTTATATGGCATTATAGATGATTTTGGTCATGAGAAGGCTATATTGCCTAAAAATTTGATATCTATTGTTTTTAGGTCAGAAGAAGGGGCGTTTTTAGCTGGTTATCTTGCCTCTAAGATAAGTAAAAGTAATAGGATTGGATTTGTTACTAGTATTTATGTTGAGTATGTTGAGAGATTTTTAGTTGGTTTTAGAGCAGGTGCTTTTTATGCAAATCCTAAGACAAGAGTAATTTTAAAGAGAGTTTTAAACCATAATGATGGAGCTACTGGTAAGGCTGTTGCCAAGTATATGTATATTGAAAATGGTGTTGATATTATTTTCCCTGTAATGGGTCCTGCTTCGCTTGGCATATTTCATGCTGCAAGAGAGCTTGGACCTGGGCATTACGTCATTGGGGTAAATAAAGATCAGTCACACCTTGCACCAGGTTATGTTATTGCTTCTGTGATTAAGGATGTTGGAAGGGCAATATACGAGTTTTCATCAAATGTTATAAAAAGTCACGATTTTAATGCCGGTAGGATTATTGAAAAAGGAATGAAGGAAGGAATTATAGATTTTATTAAAGATCCTAATATTATTGGTAAAGATTTATTTGATGACCTTACAAAGATTCAAGCTGAGATAGTAAATGGGAAACTAGTTATACCGTCTACTGATTATGAATTTGATTTATTTAAAGCAAAATTATAAACTCTTTAATTAGATTGGTTTAAAGGGGGATGTATGTGAAAAGTTTATTTTTGATTTTATGTGTTTTTTGTTATTCATGTTCTGATTCTAATGTTAATGGTGGTCTTGCCAAAATATCTGTTTTAGTTGATGGAGTTTTTGATGATGAGTCTTTTAATGAGGGTGCTTGGAAAGCTGTTAAAAAAATAGAGAAAGAATTCGGATTAGAAATAAGTATGAAAGAGTCTAATGCAAATTCTTATTTATCTGATCTTAAGTTATTAAAGGATAATGGGTCAAATCTTATCTGTTTGATTGGATATAAGCTTAGTGATTCTGCTATTACTGTTGCTTTAGAAAATCCAGGGATCAAATATGTAATTGTTGATCCTGTTTATGATAGTGATTTGGTCATTCCTGAGAATTTGTCAGCCATAACTTTTAGATCCGAAGAAGGAGCATTTTTAGTAGGATATATTGCAGCTAAAATATCTAAGACTGGGAAAATTGGGTTTTTAGGGGGAGTCGATGATGTCATTATTAATACGTTTAGGTATGGATATGAAGCTGGTGCTATGTATGCAAACAGTGATATTAATATTGATAATAAATATATTGGCAGTTTTGTTAATACTGATGCTGGAGAGAGTATGGCAAATGAGATGTATTTAGATGGAGTAGATATTATTTATCATGTTGCAGGTTTATCTGGGGTTGGGGTTATCGAGGCTGCCCGAAATCTTGGGGATAAGTATTATGTTATTGGAGTTGATCAGGATCAGTCATACCTTGCACCTGATAATGTGATTACATCTTCAATCAAAGATATTGGACAAATTTTGAATATTGTGATTTCTGATTACTTAAAAGCGAATACTTTTGAAGGAGGTGAGGTCTTGAATTATGGATTAAGAGAGGGATTTTTAGGTTTTGTTAAAAATCCTAAGAAAATTTCTTTCGCGCTTGAAAAGGAATTAGATGATATTTCTGAAAAGATAATTAATGGAAAGATTGTTGTTCCAAATAATTGGAGCTCTTATAATAAATTCCTTAGTACGATTCGTTAATTTGAATTTTAAGTAGTTATTAAATAAATATATTTACATGTTTTTGTTCATGTTAGTTAGGCTTGGGCATTGATGTCTAGGCTTTTTTATGTTTTGAATTTGTTAATTTGTTTTTGCAATTTATAGTTTTAATTCACTTATTTTTTAGATATTGCTTAACTGTAACATTGTGTTTAATATTAAAATTTTTGGTTTTCAGTCTCGTTTTGTTATTATAATAATGTATAATAAATAGCAGTCGATTGATATTTGTTTTTCAGAGGTTCGAGCGTTGAATAAGAATGTGTTTCCCAAAATTTACTATTACGATCAGGATTTTATTGATATTTATAATAAGAGTCTTTCTTGGATTAGAGATAAAATTGTTTTTCCTCAATCTTTAGAGAAAGGTAAGAAGGATAAAAACTATTATTCTGAAAATCTTGAGTTTATAGATCAACTTCAAGCTTGTCTTTCAAGCTTTTTTCTTGTGTATAGTAATGGTGAATATTCTCCCACATCTACTATTGATAAATTTTATGAACTTCAAGAGGCATCTGGTGCAATTAGGGCTCGTTATGACCAAAATAATAATATTGTTCACATAGAGGGCAATGATGATGGTATTAGTTTTCCAATTTTTGCTTGGGTTGAATATAATCTATATCATAAAACAGGCAATAAAAGGCGTATTTGTGATGTTTTGCCAGTTATTGATAAGTATTATAAGTGGATAGAAAAAAATTTTTTAAAAGAAAATGGACTTTATTCAATTGATATGAATAAAATTTTTTATAAAAATTCTCCTAGGAAGGATGCTTATTATCCTATAGATTTTAATTCATTCCAAGTACATAGTGCATATTGTATTGCAAAATTGGCAGACATATTGAATGATAAAAGTTTATCTCTTGAATATAAGAAAAGATTTTTTTCTCTTAAAGCTAAAATTAATTCATTAATGTGGGATGAAAAAGATGGTTTTTATTATGATCTTGATATTAACGAAAAGATTGTTAGGCGTAAGACAATAGTAGGATTTTTGCCACTTCTCTCTGAAATTCCAAGTGAGGATAGAATAGATAGGATGATTTTTTATTTGAAAAGTCATGAACATTTTGGAACCCCAAATCCTTTTCCTACCCTTGCAGTTAATGATCCTAGCTTTAATTCAGATGGAAATGGGTATTATGGTTCTGTTTATACTTATATGAATTTTTTTGTTATTAAAGGACTTGAATATTGTAGACGTGCAAATATTGCAAGGGAATTTACTATAAGGCATTTGTATTATATATTAGATACTCTCTTGCCAGATAGTAAAGTTAAGGGGCATGTTTGGGAGGCTTATAAGCCTATGAAAGAGGGACCTGCATATTTGGATGCTGAGAGAAAAATTCTTCCAGAAAAGGATATTATTTGTTACCTTGCGCTTTTTAGTATTAGCCTTATGATAGAAAATATTATTGGGCTTACAATTAGTTTGCCTGATAAAACGGTCTATTGGAATATTCCTGCTCTTGAAGTTATGGGAATAGAGAGTTTATCACTTAAGAAAAATCAAACTACAATTATATGCAATAAGGGAAAAAGGGGCTGGGAGATCAAAATGGAGTCAGAAAAACTTTACTATTTTACAATAAATATACTTAATAAGAAGGAAAAAACTTTACCTATACCTTCAGGTAGATGTTCAATGCTTTTAGATAAGCTTTAATTAATAGTTTGGCTATAAAACATTTATTTAAAATTAAAACTCTTGGAGATATTGATATGATAGATGTTGCATTTTTAAGAACCTTGCTTGAAGAGAAAAAATATTCTGATATAAAGGAAGAGCTTTTAAAATACGATGCTTTTGATATTAGTGAAGCTTTAAAAAAACTGAGTGGTTCTGATTTGATTTTGCTTTATAGATTTCTTCCCAAGAAGGTTGCTGTTGAAGCTTTTTCTAATTTTGATCAAGGCACAAAAAATAAGTTGGCTAATTCTTTTACAAATAAAGAAATAAGAGAGATGATAGATGAATTAAATCTTGATGATGTTATTGATCTCTTAGAAGAAGTCCCAGCAAATGTTGTACAGAGATTTTTAGCAAGTTCTACTGAAGAGAATAGAGAAATTATTAATAAATTCTTATCTTATAGCGATGATTCTGCTGGTTCAATTGTGACAATAGAATATATCGAACTTAAAGATTATTTTCGTGTTGGGGAGGCTCTTGATTATATTAGAAAGGTTGCAAAGACAAAGGAAGACATTTATACCTACTATATTACAGATGAAGAGAAACGTTTAAAGGGTGTTGTTAAGATTGAGGATTTGATGTTATCGAGTGATAATGTTATTATTTCTGAAATAATGAAGGATAGCGGATTTTATATTGTAAAGGTTAGTGATGGGAAGGAGGATGTTGCTCTTCTTTTTCAGAATCATGATATCTCAAGTGTTCCTGTTGTTGATAATGAAGGTCGAATGATAGGGGTTATTATTATCGATGATATTCTTGAAGTTATCCAAAGTTTAAATACCGAAGATTTCCAGATAATGGCGGCTGTTACTCCTTTAGGTAAGTCTTATCTTGATACTTCTATTTTTGACATGACAAAAAATAGGATAGTTTGGCTTTTGATACTTATGATATCTTCTACTTTAACTGCCACCATAATTACTAATTATCAGAATTTAGTTTTGTCTTTGGTGATTTTAACTAGTTTTATTCCACTTTTAATGGATACTTCGGGCAATGCTGGTTCTCAGGCATCTGCCTTGATAATTCGTGAACTTGCTCTTGGGACTCTTAAAGTAAGTGATTTTTTTAAAGTGTTACTTAAGGAAGTAAGTGTTAGTATTTTAGTTGGTTCGATTCTCGCTAGTATTAACTTTATAAGAGTTGTATTTTTTGTAATTCCTGCGCATGATGAGAGATTTAAAATAGCTTTTGTTGTGTCTGCATGTTTAATGATAGGTTTGATGGTCGCAAAAATATTAGGGGGTCTTTTGCCTATTTTAGCTAAGTTTATGAAAATAGATCCAGCTTTAATGGCTGGGCCTTTAATCACTACTATTGCCGATGTTGTTACCCTAATTGCTTATTTTAATATAGCAAAATTAGTTTTAACCAATTATTTTTAAGTGTGCTTTGTTTCTAGTAGGATTAAAATAGAATTAGATTGGAGGAAATTTTGAGTGATTGTATTTTCTGCAAAATAGTAAGAAATGAAATATCTTGTTATAAGGTTTATGATGATGAGTTGGTGCTTGCTTTTCTTGATATTAATCCTTTAAATGTTGGACATACTCTTGTTATTCCAAGGCAACATAGTAGTGATGTTTTGGATATGAGCGATGAACTTAATGGGCGAATATTGAAGGTTTGTAAAAAAGTAGCTATTTCTTTAAAGAAGTTAGGTTCAAATATTTGTAGTGGAGTTAATATTTATAGTGCAATTGGAGCTGATGCAGGACAAGTTATTTTTCATACGCACTTTCATGTGGTGCCAAGATTTAAGGGAGATGATTTTGGTTTTAAAAGAGGCAGTAATATTGAACCTTTAGGAGATGAGCTTTTAGATTTATCTGAGAAAATAAGTCAAAATATTTAAAATTCTTAAAAGAAGATTTTGGTTTTATAAAAATTTATTGCATCATTTTAATTAGTATGTCTGTTAAGTTTAAATTTCATGTTATGTAGATCTAACTTTAATTTTTACATTGTGTATATGGTGTTTTGGGCTTATAAATTAATTTTGATCTCTTAGGGGTATATTAAATTTTCTTCTTTTATGTTAGCTAGTGTTTCTAAATATCGATTAGATTCATGTTTTGCCATGTTGAGATTGTGATCTTGGTAATTGCCGCATTCCTTTTCAGTTGCTCCTGTAACATTACCTTGAAAATTTACAATCTCATGAAAAAGCCAAGATATTAGGTCAACTAGATCTTTACTTTCATAGTTGCCCAAAAGAATTAGGTAAAATCCAGTTCTGCAGCCCATTGGTCCAAAGTATAATATTTTGTCTCCCCAGACTTTATTGTTTCTTAGCAATGTTGCTCCTATATGCTCAATTGTGTGCATTTCCGCGTTGTTAATTACAGGTTCTCTGTTAGGGGCTTTCATCCTGATGTCTACAGTAGTGAATGTTAAATTTTGAAACATATCTTTTCTTGAAATATATACGCCAGGTTTTAGTTTTGTATGATCAATTGTAAAACTCGTTATTGTATTCATATTTTGAACTCCTTTTTTATTGTATCTACGAAATCTAGCTTTTCCCATTCTAGTTCATTTTTTCCAAAATGTCCGTATGTGCATGTCTTAGAGTAAACAGGCTCTCTTAATTTTAATTTTTTAATTATGCCGTTGGGAGTTAGATCAAAGTTATTGATGATAAAATTTAGTATTTTTTTTTCATATTCGTTGTCATTTATGCCTGTAGTTATTTTAATAGATACTGGGTTGGGGATTCCAATAGCATAAGCAAGTTGCATTTCAAATTCTTTAGAAATTTCTGCTGCCACCATATTTTTAGCAATGTATCTTGCCATGTAAGCGGCTGATCTATCAACTTTAGTAGCATCTTTACCGCTATAAGCACCACCACCATGTCTTGCAAATCCACCATAACTGTCAGCGATAATTTTTCTTCCTGTAAGACCTGTGTCTCCAGTAGGACCCCCTATTACGAAATTGCCTGAAGGATTAATATAATATTTGATATTCTCATCAAGCATTGATTTATTTTTAAGAGTGGGTTTTATAATTTTTTCAATAATTGTTTGTCTTAAGAGTTCTTGGGAAATATCAGGATCGTGTTGATGAGATACAACAATATTACTGATTCTGATAGGCTTTTTATTAGAATCATATTCAATAGTAACTTGGGATTTTGCATCAGGACGTAGCCATTTAATTTGGCCTGATTTTCTAAGTTTGCTGGCTTTCTGTAAGATTAAGTTAGATAATTCGTATGCTATAGGTAGGAAATTTTCAGTCTCATTGCATGCATAACCAAAGATTATACCTTGATCCCCAGCTCCTATATCTTTTGTATTTTTCTTTTCAACTGCATTTGTAATGTCAATTGATTGAGAGCCAATAGCGTCGATGATTGTAGCAGATTTGTAGTCAAGTCCATATTCTATATTTGTGTATCCAATGTTTTTTATTGTTTGTTTTGCAATTTCTTTTATGTCTATATCTTTTTTTGCTTTACTGTTGATCTCTCCTGCTATGATTACCAAATTCTGTGAAACTAAAGTTTCACATGCGACTTTTGCCATTTTGTCTCTTTTAAGCATCTCATCAAGTATAGCGTCAGAAATTTGATCTGCAATTTTATCGGGATGTCCTTCAGATACAGCTTCGGATGTTGCTGTTAAATTGTTATTGAGCATGTTTTCACCTTATGTAAGTTATATTAATTTAACTAGTTCCTTTACCATCTGAGCTGCATTCATTGATGCCTCTTTTAGAAACTTATTGAAGTTTATGTGATTATCTTTTATATTTGGTAAATCAGATACAGCACGAGTGATAATAAAAGGAATTTTAAATGTATATGCTATTTGGGCAATTGCGGCGCCTTCCATTTCTACAGCCAAAGCGTCTACAAAGTTATTTTTAATTTCTTCTAATTGTTTTTCATCTCCAATAAATTGATCACCTGTAAGTATGAGACCAATATGAACATTAGTGTTTTTAAATTTGTCTTTAATAATATTAACAACTTTGCTTAATAAATTTTCATCTGCTTTAAATTTTTGTGGAAATCCTGGTACTTGTCCTATCTTATGTCCAAACTTAGTTAAATCAAAGTCATGAAATGCTGTCTCTGATGATACGATGATATCTTTTATTTTAAGATTTGCAGATTCTCTAAGCCCACCAGCAGTCCCTGAGTTGATTATGTGAGTAATTTTGTACTTTGATATAATGTAGCTATTCCACATAGTGGTGTTTACTTTTCCAATGCCAGTAGTTAAGGAGAGCACTTTGTGCCCTGCAATTTCTCCCTTATAAACTTTTTTCTCACCTGCATAATAGTCATCTAATATAATTTCTTCTTTGTTCTCGATAATTTTATTTATTTCTGCCGATTCTTCATCCATTGCAGATGTTATTAAAATCATATTTTGCTCCTTTTAGATTTCCTTTAACCCATATTTTTTTGAAATAAATTCTATTTCATCTTGTCTTAGTATTTTTTTTATACCAGTTTCTGTCTTAGGTATGGATTTGACATAATTTTGATTTTCGCTAGGGGGTATGATTTTATTATCCTTTATTATGTATTTTATATATGGGACGTTTATATTAGCATCGTTAATTTTTATTATTTTGGCAATTGAGTTGTCATTGAGTTCAACAATAAAGTCTAAAGGACATTGAGAGAGGACCTTAATTATTAGTTTTAAAACCCTTTTGTCAAATTTTTTGTCAGCATCTTGTATAAGTTCGATAAGAGATGCACCAGAATTTAATGCCCCTTTATATGTTCTATCTAAAAGAATTGCACTATATGCACTAGCAGCACCTATCATATTAGACTCAATATTTATTTTTATGCTTTTAAGTTTGTTAGGGTATCCTGAACCATCTAAGTTTTCTTTATGATTTAGTATTGCTAAACAAATAGAATGTGAAAAATTAGTGCTTGAGAGTATTTTATGTCCAAGTACGGGATATTTTTTTATTATTTCAAATTCTTCATCATTTAATTTTTCTTTTTTTTCACTTATATGTAAAGGGATAAATAGGAAACCTATTTTATGCAGAAGAGCTATTGTGCAGAGTTCAACCATTTTATGATTGTTTAAATTCATCTCTTTTCCAAGTGCCACGGTTAGTATTGCAGTGTTTATTGAGTGAACAATATGATAGTCAGATAAGAGCTTAGGTACTTTCATATATTTGATGAATGTGTCTTGATTTTTTTTATAAAATTCCATTACCTTTTTGACGGTTGGAAGAACGTCTTGATAGTAAATTTTTTTGTTCCTCTTGCAGGTTTCATATATTTCTTCTAAATTGCTTACTAGTATGTGATAGTTGGCAATAGATTCTTCATCATATTCTACATTAATAAGCTTTCTTGTTTCTGTTATTAATGATTCGTTAAAGAATGCTCTTTGTAATTTAATTTCGCTCTTTAAGTCCCATTTTTCAATAAGTTCGGTATTTATAGGTTTTAGAAGCGAGTTTTGAGGCCATACTAGAAAATTTTTGTCTATTACGTACGAAAAATTTTTTATATCTTTTGCTAGGTTATCAAAATTTTGCATTTTCCCCCTTAAGCTGCAAACTTAGTAATAAGCATATATTGCATATTATTTATTAATTATCTATCTATTTAGTATAATACTACATGTGTACATTAATTTTAACATGGAACTTTATTATAAGAGATTTTTAATGGTTGACAGAATACTTTTTGTTTTTAATATCATTTTCTTTTGTACTTTTCTATGTTTTGTTTATTTATTAGGAATTTTAAGATTTTCGAATTTTGTAGACTTTATTTTATTGAATTTGCATGTTATTTTAACTTTTATTTTATTTGTATTTGTCTTTAATGTTATTTATTCTAAATTTCTATATTCAAGATTGTATTTTATATTAAATGGTGTAGATCACGCGTATACTTTTTTAAAGCTTAAGGTAATGCGCAAAACACTTAAGAGTGTATTTGATATTTCTCTTCTTTTAAAAATAATATTAATTAAGCAAGATAAAAAAAGTCTTGATGAGATTTATTTTTATTTAAAAGACACTAAGATGAGTGATAAAACAATAGTAGAACTTTATTCTATATGTATTAGTTTTAGGGAGAAAGAGAAGGCCTCTAGCTTAATTGTAAATTATACAGGAAGTAAAAATAAATGGATCAGGTATTGTGTAGTACTTAATATTATTGCTGATGAAGATTATGAGAAATTGAACAATGAAATAAACTTTTTAAAAACCTTCTTTTTAAGAAGGGATCCTATTTTTACCATTTACTTTTATTATATTTTAAAAAGATCAAATTTAGAATATCAGTTGATTGAAAAAAATAGACTTGGGATTAGGAATAAATATTTGAGGTATAAAGATAGATTGAATTTTAAGCATACAAGATTACTGAATTCAAATTTATTTTTTGTGGTGTTCTATTATATTTATGATATTTCAAAAAAAGATATCTTTTATTAAAAGAGGTTATAATTGTGGATATAAGAGTTAGATATGCACCTTCTCCAACTGGTTTGCAACATATTGGGGGAATTAGAACAGCTTTATTTAACTATTTTTTTGCTAAATCTTGTGGTGGAAAATTTTTGCTTCGAATAGAGGATACAGATCAAACTAGGTATTTTAAAGAAGCAGAGGAGGATCTGTATCAGAGTTTAGAGTGGCTTGGCATTGATTTTGATGAGGGACCTACTTGTGGTGGTCCTTATGAACCTTATGTTCAGTCAAAGAGAACAGAAATATATCAAAAGTATGCTAAACAATTGGTTGAGATGGGAAATGCTTATTATTGTTATTGTACATCTGAGAGATTAGAGAGAATCAGAAAAATTCAGACTGTTAATAAGATGGCACCAGGATATGATAGACATTGTAGGAATTTAAGTGAAAATGAAATTCAAGATGCTGTAAATTTAGGCATAACTCCTGTTATTAGATTTAAAATCCCCCTTGAGGGAGAGACTTATTTTGATGACATCTTACTTGGTAAAGTTACATGGGCAAATAGGGATATTAGTCCTGATCCTGTGATTCTTAAGTCAGATGGACTACCAACTTATCATCTTGCCAATGTTGTTGATGATCATTTGATGAAAATTTCTCATGTCTTAAGAGCTCAGGAATGGGTTTCTTCAGGATCTTTGCATGTGCTTCTTTATAGTGCTTTTGGATGGAAGCCGCCTATTTATTGCCATCTTCCAATGGTCATGGGAAGTGATGGGCAAAAATTAAGTAAGAGACATGGTGCTACATCTTTAAAACAATTTATTGATGATGGGTATCTTCCGGAAGCTATTATTAATTACATTACTTTACTTGGTTGGTCTTATGATGATAAGAGTGAGTTTTTTACAAAAGATGAGCTTCAAAAATTATTTTCTATTGAGCGAGTCAATAAATCTCCTGCTATTTTTGACTATAATAAATTAGATTTTTTTAATAGCTATTATATTAGGGGAAAAGAGGGTGATGAGTTAGTCGATCTTTTAATTCCATTCTTGCAAAAAGCAGGCTACATTAAGGAAGAGATTAGTTCTTTTGATAAGCAAAACTTGATGCTTTTAGTCCCTTTAATAAAGCCAAGAATTAGAAAACTTAGTGAGTCTATTGCTATGCTTAAATTTTTTTATGAAGATATTGAAACTTGGAATTTAGATGAATTTTTAGGTAAGAAAAAAACGGCAGGTGATATTTATTTACTCTTAGAAAAGATTAAGCCATTATTAGAGGGATTTGAAACTAGAATACTTTCTGAGAATGAAAAAATTTTTTATGATTTTGCTAAAGAAAATAATTTAAAAATAGGAGACGTGCTCTTACCAATTAGAATTGCGGTTCTTGGAAGTAAGGTATCCCCTCCTCTTTTTGATTCTTTGCAATTACTTGGTAAAGTTAAGGTTTTTGATAGAATAAATCAAGCGCAGCAATTTCTGAAAAGACACATGAATTATAAATAAGTTTGTTAGGATGTTTAATATGATAAAAATAGAAGATATTATTTCGCTTGCTAAGAGAAAAGGTTTTGTATTTCAATCCTCAGAAGTTTATGGGGGTCTTGCAGGTGTATGGGATTATGGTCCTTTGGGTATTGAACTTAAGAAAAACATACAAGAAGAATGGTGGAAGACTATGGTTTACTCACATGAAAATGTAGTAGGATTAGATAGTTCGATTTTAATGAGATCTGAAATTTGGAAAGCTTCAGGACATGTTGATAGTTTTTTAGATTTACTAGTAGACTGTAAAAATTGTAAGAACAGATTTAAAATAGATGCTATTGATCTATCCAAGGGTTGTTCTAATTGTAATTCTATAGGTACTTTTACAGTTCCTAGAAGTTTTAACTTAATGTTTAAAACTGATATTGGTGCTGTTGAAGATAGTTCTAGTGAAATTTATTTAAGACCAGAAACTGCTCAAGGTATTTTTGTGAATTTTCGCAATGTTTTAGATTCTACAAGACTCAAGGTTCCTTTTGGAATAGCTCAAGTTGGTAAGGCATTTAGGAATGAGATAGTAGCTAAGAATTTTATATTTAGAACTTGTGAATTTGAACAGATGGAAATGCAATTTTTTGTACATCCTAATCAGATGGATGAGTGGTATTATTATTGGCAGCAAAAGAGGATGAATTTTTTTATTGAAACTCTTGGAATAAAAACAGACAATCTTAGGTTTAAAGAACATACAAGGAATGAGCTTGCTCATTATGCTAAAGCTGCAGTTGATATTGAATATAAATTTCCATTTGGTTTTCAGGAAATTGAGGGTATTCATAATAGAGGTAATTATGATTTGTCTCAGCACGCAAAATTTTGTGGTAAGGCTAACTTGTTTGAATATCATGACTTAGAAAGCGGTAATAAATATATTCCTTATGTTATTGAGACATCTCTTGGACTTACAAGAAGTGTTTTAATGACCCTTTGTGATGCTTATGCTCATGAAGAACTTGATGAAGGGGGTAAGCGTGTAGTACTACGTTTGCATCCTAAACTTGCTCCTTATAAGGTTGCAATACTTCCTCTTGTAAAGAAAGATGGACTGCCTGAGCTTGCTAGAAAAGTGTTTATGCAGTTTAGCGATGATTTTTACATGTTTTATGATGAGAATGGTACAATAGGCAAGCGTTATAGACGTCAAGATGAAATAGGCACACCTTATTGTGTAACAATAGATTATGATACTATTGATACTAAAACGGTTACTTTAAGAGATAGGGATAGTATGTCTCAAATAAGGATTGCTATTGATGACTTATATTCATATATTAGAACTGAAATTCTAAATTATAAGGGAGTTCCAAATAAATGAATCTTGCCTTAGGGATTTTAGAGAGGAGAGGATTCTTAAAGCAGTGTACTAATTTGGAAGCTTTAAGTACATTAATGAATGATGAAAAAATAGTATTTTATGTTGGTGTTGATGCTACTTCTACTTCTTTGCACATTGGACATCTAATTCCTTTTATGGCAATGGCGCACCTTCAAAGACAAGGTCATATTCCAATTGCTTTGGTTGGTGGTGGGACTACAAAAATAGGGGATCCTTCAGGTAAGGATGCAATGCGAAAGATTTTATCAGAAGAAGATATAAAAGATAATGTTGAGGCAATAAAATCACAATTGCTTAGAATAATAGATTTCAGTCACGGCTATATTCTCGATAATTCAGAATGGCTTAATAATATTAATTATATTGAGTTTTTAAGAGATATTGGGGTTTATTTTTCTGTTAATCGTATGCTTGGGTTTGAGACTTATAAAAGAAGATTGAAAGATGGTCTTTCTTTTATTGAGTTTAATTATCAGCTTCTGCAATCGTATGATTTTTATATGTTAAATAGGATTAGGAATTGTAAACTCCAAATTGGAGGCGATGATCAATGGGGGAATATTGTCTCAGGCGTTGATTTGGTTAGGAAAAAGTCTGGAGTAGAAGTATTTGGACTCACTTTACCACTTATTACAAGAAGTGATGGGAAAAAGATGGGCAAGTCAGAAAAGGGGGCAGTTTATCTTGATTCAAATCTTTATAGTGTTTATGATTTTTATCAATATTTTAGAAATGTCCCAGACTTGGATGTTAAGAAATTTTTATATTTATTTACTTTTTTGGAAAATGATGATATCGAGTGTATTTCAAATGTTGAAGGCCATTTGTTCAATAAGGCAAAAGAAACTTTGGCGTTTGAGATAACAAAAATTGTGCATGGAGAAAATGCGGCTTTAAAGGCATGCTCAGCAGCTCAAGCAGCTTTTAAGGGAGATAAAGGTGATAGAGAAGATATTCCTTTCTTTAAATTAGTGTTAACTAATTTAGAAGGAGGCATTTCATTAATTGATCTAATGGTTCTGTCAAAAGTTGTATCCAGTAAGTCAGAGGCAAGACGACTTATTAATTCTGGTGGGGTTTATATAGATAAAGTAAGGATAGGGGATCAAGATTATTGCCTTAATAAGGATAATTTTACCAATGGTGAGATTGAACTTAAGATTGGCAAGAAAAAGATTTTAAGAATTATTTTATAGTTGGTGTTTCATGTATAACAGAAGAGCTTTAAATAATTTATTTTTTAAGTCATTTCTGTTTTTTATGAAGCGTAAGCATCTTGTTTTTACTGAGGAACATGTTTTTTACAGTTTAATTAATGATGAAAAAATTAAAGAGTTGCTTAGTTTATGTACACTTGATTTTTATAGTTTTAATAAAATTTTAGAAAAATTTTTCAACCAGCTTCCTTTAAGAGATTCTGATATTTCAAATTATCTGTTTGAGATGAATGATTTATATCAAGAAATAATAGATACAATTTTCTATTATAAAAAGCCTTATAGATTACAAGAGAAAGATTTATTGTGGGTATTAATTAGGAAGAGAAAAAATACAATTTTAGATGCTTTATTAAAGTCGGGATTTAGTTTAACTATCTTTGACAAGATAATTGAAGTTTATGATTATTTAGGTTCAGACTTAGATTTAAGCTCTATTGAAAATGAGAGATTGATAGTAGATGATCTTTTTAGTCAAGAGATTAATAGAGGTAGAGGTTTGAGTATTTTTGAAGAAGATGATTTGAAGTTAGAGCAAAGTAATGATTTACCTGATGATGACAATTTGGTCGGGGATTTCTTATTGAATGTTATTGATAATTTAGATCCAGATTTGGAAACAAACCCTTTGGTTGGTCGAAAAAAAGAGTTATGTAAGTTGATACAAGTAATGCTTCGCAAACATAAAAGTAATCCAATTATATTTGGAGAGCCTGGGGTTGGCAAGACAATATTATTTCAAGGACTTGCTTATATGATAAAGGCAGGTCAAGTTCCTCAGGATTTGGTAGGTTATGAGGTTTATTCCCTTGATATTGGAAGACTTATATCTGGGACTCGGTATAGGGGAGATCTGGAAGATAGAGTAAATAAACTTTTAGATTTTTTATATTTTAAAAAAAA
This sequence comes from Borrelia coriaceae, assembly GCF_023035295.1. Classification (NCBI taxonomy): domain Bacteria; kingdom Pseudomonadati; phylum Spirochaetota; class Spirochaetia; order Spirochaetales; family Borreliaceae; genus Borrelia; species Borrelia coriaceae. Next base: position 380,282 of record NZ_CP075076.1, on the reverse strand, counting down.
AGTAATTCTTTTTATTGATGAAATTCATATGATAGTTGGAGCTGGTGCAACATCTTTTAGTAATATAGATGTTTCAAATTTGTTAAAGCCTGTATTGACTTTGGGACAAGTAAAATTAATCGGTGCTACTACTAAATGTGAATACCAAAAATTTTTTTTGAAAGATAAAGCTTTAATAAGAAGATTTCATACCATAGAACTTGAAGAACCAAGTTTTGAAGATGCTTATCTTATTTTAAAAGGGGCTAAGGAACAATATGAGAAGTATCATAATGTGGAGTATACAGATGGGGCTATATGGGCTTCAATTACTATGTCTAAGTATATTAAGGACAGATTTCTTCCCGATAAAGCTTTTGATTTATTAGATGGACTTGGGGCTAAATTTAAACTTGAGGGTAACAGGAAAGTTATAACGGGCGATGATGTAAAAAATTTTGTTAAATCTATGATCGGAACTAATATTTTTAATTTTGATGGTTATGATCAAGATTTGGTAATTAATCTCGAGCGTAAAATAAGAGAAAATATGATAATTGATGAGGATATCTTATCTGATTTGATATTAAACATCAAACTTTTAAGGATTAAAGTTTGCTTAAACAATAACACTCTTGGCATCTTCATTTTTATGGGTTCTTCTGATTCAGATAAAAATAAGCTTGCATGTATTTTGTCAGAACAGCTTAAGATACCTAAGTTGACTTTGAGGATGAGCGAGTATGGTGATTTTGATGGGATTAATCGATTAATAGGACCTGTATATGGAGCTGAATCTTATGATGAACCTACTAAATTTTTTAAATTTTTAAGTGAATCTTCAAGTTCAATTATTTTTTTATCCGATTTTGATAAATCTTCCAAGAGGGTAGTGGATTTTTTTTTTGAAGGGTTTAATACTGGTAAACTTTTTGATAGTATTGGTAGAAGTGTAAGTTTATCAGATAGTATAATAATCATAGATATTGATATAGAATATAGAGAACTTGATAGTATTGGATTTAAAAATGAAACAGTCAATAGCAAGAGTTTGCTAGGGAAACGTTTTTCTTCTCAGTTTTTAGACCTTGTAGATCATATTTTTTTCTTCAGATCTGTAAGTGAGTGTGATTTTAAAAAAGTTATTATCGAAGAGATTAATAATTTTGTTAAGATATTCAAAAATGATAAAATTGATGTTTTTTTTGAAGAGAGTATTGTTGATTATTTTCAAAATAAGACTTATAAGAGTGGGCTTAGCATTAGGAGTGTGCGCAAGATTGTGCTTAATGAGATTGGTAGTTTATTAATAAATGACATAATTTCAAATAAATTCAGAAAAAATGATAAGATTAGGGTTTACCTAGATAAGACGATTAAATATGATTTGTTATAAATTCATGGTTATAAGGAGGTATATATGCAAATATCTGTAGTGGGAGCAGGAGCTTGGGGAACAGCTATTGCTAAGGTTTTGGCGGATAAATTTAAAAATAATATTTTAATATGGTCTTTTGAAGAAGGTGTTAAAGATAGCATTAATAATGCTCATGAAAATATTAAATATTTAAAGGACATTAAGTTGCCAGATAATTTGGTTGCGAGTTCTGATTTGCTTGATGTTGTGAGTCAGTCGGATTATGTTTTTGTTGTGACGCCTTCTCTTTATACTTTGGATATTTTAAATAAATTGAAAAGTGTGTGTGATACTAAAAAGTTCAATTTGGCAATACTTACAAAAGGTTTTATAACAGTTGATGGGAAGCCTCGTACAATTGTAGAAGTTGCAGAGAGTATTTTAACTGAATATAAGGATGAAATTACTTATATTGCAGGGCCAAGTCATGCTGAAGAAGTTGGACTTGGAATTATTACAGGACTTGTGGCTGCTAGTAAAAATAGGGGCAATGCTTTTGAATTTATTAATTTATTTAGTGAGACTTCTATTTCTATGTTTTATAGTGATGATGTTCTTGGTGTTCAGATAGCATCAGCTTTGAAAAATATATTTGCGATTGCATTTGGGATTTTAGATGAGTATAAAATTGAAAATCCAAATTTAATAGGAAATAATACAGAGTCTTTTTTATTTTCAGTTGCTTTAAGTGATATGAGAAATATTGCCTTTAAACTTGGTTCTTGCAATGCGGAGACATTCTTATTTTTAGCTGGTTCTGGGGATTTAGATGTTACTTGTAGAAGTATTTTTGGGAGGAATAGAAGATTTGGTCGTGAAATTGTTAGTAAAAATGTTTTAGAGGGTTTTAATGGTATAAATGATTTGATAAATAGCATTCATAAAATTGGTTATTTGCCAGAAGGAATAGTTGCTGCAAATGAAGTTTTTTTGCTTTTTAAATCTTTAGGTCATAATTCAGATTATCATAATCTAGCTAATATAGTGTATAGAATCTTAAATAAAGAATTAAAACCAGAAGCTGTTATTGATTATATAAAAAATTTTAAAGTTTAGGACCCAAATGGGTCCTATTATGTTTGTTTATTCATCATATACATGATATTGCTGTAAACATCATCAATTATTTCAAAATTCATTACAATTTCTATGCATTCATTTGATTTAATTGTTCCTATAATATTGTGATCCTCTATTAATTGTTCTCTCTTGACTAAAGAATTGCTGTCAACTAATATTTTTATTCTAGTTAGATCTTTTTCTACTTGTTTGATATTTGCAATGCCCCCAAAGCATTTTAAGATGTGTTCTGATGTTTCTGTTGTTTCTTTATTCATATTCATCATTCCTTAAAAAATGCTTTATAAGCCCTGTAAGAAGTATATACATCAAATTTAGAGGTTATTTCAAATGGTGAGTGCATACTAATTACACCAGGTCCCATGTCTATTGTTCTTATCCCATAATGTGCTAAGAATTTTGCAACAGTTCCCCCACCACCTTCGTCTACTTTTCCAAGTGTGGCTATTTGCCAAGCTATGTTATTTTGATTTAGTAAATTTCTAATATAAGAGACAAGTTCGGCATCAGCATCACTAGCCATGATTTTACCTCCATGACCGGTGTATTTCGTTATAGGTATTCCATATCCCAATTTGGGTGCATTTTGTTCATCATGAACCGATTTAAATAAGGGATTTATTGCGCCACAAACATCAGCAGATATGCTTTTTGAGTTCCATAACACTTTTTGAACAAATAGATGATTGTATTTATTTCGTTCAAGTTTAAATATTATATCTGATACAAAGTATTCAAGGTATCTTGAATTAAGACCAGTTGATCCAGTTGAGCCAATCTCTTCTTTGTCAACTAAAAAGCATATGGCGGTTTTGTTTGGAGTTTCTTCTAAGTTTAGGATAGCTTCTAGCGATGTGTAAACACATACCCTGTCATCTTGACCGTAAGCCCCAATAAGTGCTCTATCAAATCCTACATCTTTTGCTTCTCCTGCTGGCACTATTTCTATTTCTGCTGAAACAAAGTCTTCTTCTTCTATGTTATATTTTTCTTTTATTAACTTAAGAGTAGCAAATTTCACTTTTTCTTTTTCTTTGGTTTCAATAGGTAAACTTCCAATTATAATTTTTAAATTTTCACCTTCAATGACGTCATCAGTTTTTTTGTCTCTTTGTACTTTTCTGTTAAGATGTGGCAAGATGTCAGGGATTACAAATACGGGATCATTATTATCATCTCCAATGTTAATTTCTACTTTTTCTCCGTTTTGCAAAAACACTACTCCCCTTATTGAGAGAGGAAGGGATAACCATTGATATTTTTTAATGCCACCGTAATAATTTGTTTTCATCATTGTAAATTCATTCTCTTCAGTCATTGGTGATGGTTTTGCATCAAGTCTTGGAGAATCTGTGTGCGATACAATAAAATTTATTCCATTTTCAATAGATTCTTTCCCTATAAATATAAGAGCAATGTTTTTATTGCGACATGTGTAAAAGATTTTATCTCCAGCTTTGAGTTCTTGTTTTTCACAGGAGTTAATGAAACCTTTTTCCTTTGCCTTTTGTGTAGCATAGTTGGTAACTTCTCGTTCAGTTTTAACTGTGCTTAAAAATTTTTTGTATTTTTGAGCAAAGTTTAAAATATTATTTCTATCTTCTTCATTTAAAGAAGTCCAAGGATTTTGTTTTGTCATTAAATTTTATCCTCCTTATTATTTATTATAACATTCTGTTTTTTGAAAATTTAGTTTAACAATAATGAAAAACAGGTGTAATGAATTCATGCATTTGAGTTTGTAATTATATTTAGGCAAAAGTAAGTTTTAATGTTGTTAAAATAATTGTCTTAGTAATTTTGTAGTTTTCTTTGGTATGACTCAGTTTATATTGGTCTTAGGAAATACTTTTTTGTATTTTTAGATTGGTTCTGGACTATGCCATAGGAATCCTTGTCCATAATCTATTCCTATTTCATTTATTTTTTTAAGTATTTCTTCATTCGATACAAATTCAGCTATAATTTTTATTCTTTTTGTATCGGCAATGTCTTTGATTGATTTTATTATTACAAGATCTGTTTGACTTGAATTTATTACTTGAATAAATGAACCATCTATTTTGATTATATCTATTGGTAAAGTTTTAATATATGAAAGTGATGTATGTCCACTACCAAAATCGTCAAGTGCAAGTTGAATTCCTAATGTCTTAAGTTCGTTGAAATATGTGTTTATTAATTCAAAATTTTCTAGAATTCCAGTTTCTGTTATTTCTAAGCATATGTTTTGAAGTGGAACATTACTTTTAAGAAGTGTTTCTTTTAGGAATGTCCTAAAGTTTTTAGACTTAAGTGAGTATGGTGAAATATTTATTGAAAAGACGTGAACACCATTTTTTGCTACAAAATTTGTATATTCTCTTAAGGCTTTGGTAACTACCAATGTATCCACTTCAACAGTTAAATTATACTTATCTATTAAGCTAAATACATTGTCGTTTGGAATAGGAGTTCCTGTATAGTCAAACAGTCTTGTTAGTATTTCAATTTTGGGTTTTAGAGCTTTTTTAAGGGGAGTAATTTTTTGATAATAGAGGCTGAAAAAGTCATTCTTTATTGCTTTTACTATATATTCAAATATTTTGTTTTGATTTTTAATAAGTATTGTTTCTGGCAATTCATCTTTGTATAAAATAGGTGTGGAGTCTTTATATTCATCAGATATTTTTGTTGCTATTTTTAATTTTGAAATTTTGGTCCCTATATCTTCTTTTGAATTTACTTCTATTATTCCTATGTTAAATTTCAATATTATAAAACCTTCTTTTTTAAGTTCTCTAGATATTGTTTGTTTGATTTCTTCTGCAATTGAAATTAGTCTTTGTTCTCCCCCACTTGTGGATATAATGACTATTAAATTATTGTCTTTAAGTCTAAATATGTATTCTGAGTAGAATGACATTATTCTAGAAGTAATTTTTTTAAGTATCTTTAATTCTGCGTTATCTCTATTGCCTTTATATTCATATTCTGTATTTATATGTAAATCTAGATCAAATAAGTATATTTTTTTATAAGAAAATTCAATTTGATTTATCAGTAACTTTTCAAGTCCTTTAATGTTATAGAGATCTGTTTGTTGATCGATAATTGCTAGATCCTGAGTATCGTGCGTAGACTTTAATTCGGATATATCCTTTATTGTAATTAATTTATCAATATTGTTGTGACCAATTGTACTGATAAATAAGTCTACGATTAATTTTTTGTTATTTTTAGCCGTTAAAAGGCAGTCAGTTATTAATATGTTTCTGAATTCAGGGATATCATTTGAGTTGTAGCCTAAGTCTATTTTGGTTGCTTTTTCTAAACTTATTATATTTATATCACTTATTTTATTTGTTTTCCCCCCAATTTTTATTGGGAGTTCAATTGCTTTGCTGCCTTTTTCATTAATGTAGATAATATCGTTGTCGGTATTTGTAATGATTACGATTTCTTGAATAAGTTCAGATAGATTTAGGAAAAAATCAAGATTAGCATTATTATCATCATAATAAAGTTTTTTTTGTTGTATTAGTTTATATTTATTGCTTAATTCATTGATATTTTTTAATATTTCTATGTAGTTTGGTCTATATATTGTATCGTTTATGAACTTGTTATTTATAATAATAGAATGAATGTTATTGATGCTTTTTAAATCATTTGCCACATTAATCGAAAAATCTATTGGTTTTTTATTATTGTAGATAATAGCAAACTTGATATTACTTTGTTTGATATATTCACTAGAGATGTTTTTTCTAGATTTTGCTATCTGTGATATTTTAAAGATAGATTTGATTTTTGTAATATCATTATCACTGATAATATCTTCAGATATTACAATTACATTTGAATTTTTCATCTTACTTAAATAAATTTATATTAATTTTGATGTAAATCTATATTTCTATGATTTATTGCTTTAGTTTTTTTGATAACCTTTTAGTCCATAAGATCCAAATTATTCCTGATAGTATCAAAATTAATGAAAATATTTGACCTATTGATATGTTTAAAAATGAGAAATCTAATATGTGCTCAGGTGTTTTGTAAGTTATAACAAATCCTATTTCTTTATCAGGTTCTCTTAAGTATTCAATCAAGAATCTGAATAATCCATAAAGAATTATGTATATGCCAAATATGAAACCATCATATTTTTTGATTTTCCTGAAAATAAACCATAGTAATAGAAATGTTACAGTGCCTTCAAAGAACCCTTCAATGAGTTGTGATGGAATCCTTGGTAAATTAATAAATGAGTCGTGAGGTAATATTTCAAGTCCAACGGATTCTGCAAATTCTTTTACTCCTTTCTGGCTTACTGCAAAAGGTTCTGCATTAGGAAATATTATGCCGCCTTTCATTGGTCTTCCATAAAGTTCTGCATTTGCAAAGTTAGCGAATCTTCCAAGTATGTATCCTGAAGAGAACGCCATTGATCCGTAATCAGTTATCTTGATAAAGTATTTTTTGATGTTTGTATTTTTCAGTTTGGTATTTATCATTATTACTGGTGCAATGATTACTCCGAAAAATCCTCCATGTATTGCCATTCCTCTAAATCCTGTGAAGCGCCAATTTTGGTCAAATGGTAAAAAAATGAGCCATGGGTGTGTGTAATAAATTCCACTCCTATCGTAAATCAACGTAGATGCCAGTCTTGCACCAAGTATTGCTCCCATAACAATTGAAAACATTAATTTTTCATAATCACTTTTTTCTATGTCAAGTTTATCAGTTTGTATTTGATACCAAATGAATTTATAGGAAATTATTATTATTATTATGTAAGATAGGCTATACCATGTAATTGGAATACCTTTAATTATTTCAGGATGTAACCAACTGGGATAATTGATATAGTTTGGCATTTTTTCTCCTTAGTCTTTTTTTAATTGTGCAAATAACTTTTTCTTAAACATTATATTTTGTTTTCTTAATGTTTCAATTTCTTTTTGTTGAGATTTAATTATATCAATAATTGCATTATTGTCTATTGTTTTGTTCATTAGTAATGCTTCAAGATATGCATGTTTTTCTAGGTATTCATCTTGTGCTTCTTGGATTACAAAATTATAGCTTTCATTTAGATCGTCTTCACTTAAGAGTTCTACATTATTTATCATGATTTCAAGTTCAATTAATTTTTTTGCTATTCTTTTTAGACTTTTAGAAGTTAAGCTTGTTGGTTTATAAATAGTTATTGGTATTTTATGATTTAATGCTTTATCAATGAGCTCGTCTTTGTAAATTGAGCCTATGCTTTGTAAATTTATATTTAAATAGTCTTTTGCGGATTTTAATATTCTTTCAATTGTTTTAATGTCTTCAGGTTTATTTAGCATGTTAAATATTATGCAAGGACTAAATTGTGAGAATATCTTCATAAATTTTTCATGATTTTCAGGATCATAAGTTTCTATTTTAAGTAGTAGATTAGGTATGTATATTTTTTGTAAATCGCTAGAGTCTTTTTTAATATCAGATATTAGCTTGTGTGCTTTTGTTTCTTTTGTAAAGACTTTTGATATAAGCCTAAAAATTGCATTTTTGAGGAATAAATAGGCATTCATTGTTGCTGTTACTGTTGGGATTGTTATGATTACTCCTCGATTTGACATTAAAAAGAAATCTATTGTATTAAATGTTGTACCGGCGCCAAGGTCAATTATTAGGTAATCATAATTTAGGTTTTTTAAGTTATTTATTATTTTTTTCTTTTGAAATATGGGTATGTTTGCAAGTTCTGGAATATCTGAATCTCCTGCAATAAAGCTTAAATTTTTTATTCCAGATTCGATTATCACATCTTGAAAGGGAATTTTTGTTTTAATGAAAGTACCAATACTTTTCTTAGGTGTGATATTTAGCATAGAATGTAAATTTGAACCACCAAGGTCAAGATCTACAAGTAATACTTTTTTTCCTTCATTTGCAAGACAAATTGCAATATTTGTTGAAAAAAGAGATTTTCCAACACCTCCCTTTCCACTAGCTATAGGAATGATAATCAAACCCTTACCTCGTTATTTTATCCTTCATTTTAATTAAAATTAGGATTACTGTGTTAAATATAGTATAAGTTGTGATTATTATTCCTATAAAAATAAGTAGCCATGGTTGATATACATGTAATAAGTTAAGGCTTAATCCCAATGTAATAAGCAACAAACCCATTACTATTTGAAAGATTTTTGTTAAGGTTATTAAGTTATGAAGAATTTTGAATTGTTCATAAAGCACATAATACGTTGTTAATATTGATAAACACAATTCTGGCGAGAATATAATAAATGCTATCATGAACTTAATGGAAGAATTATTTATAAAGATTGATCTTTCAGTTAATCCATATAATGCTAACAGTATTAACATGCTTGCGATTGTTTGTAAAATAATAACCAGAAGAGCTGTAATGATCCTTTTTATTTTTGAGTTGGTTGTCTTTAACATAATCTTAAAATATTATATTATGAAGATAAAATCAAGTTTTATTTATGTAGGAAGCATTCAATGAAAAAAAATTTTTTAGTGTTTATATACTTTGTATTAGCTTTGAGTATTAGTTCTTCAGTTATTGTAGAATCTATCTTTGCACAATCGGATTCTTCTAAGGGTAAAATGTCTGCATCAAATTATGGTCAGATGATGATGGAAGCTTTTAATTTTATTAAGAGGAATTATGTTGAACCTGTTGATGATGAAGCTATTTTTGAGGGGGCTTTAAAAGGTATGTTTAATGCATTAAATGACCCTTATTCGCAATACTTGACAAAAGAAGATTTATTAGACATCTCAAAGACTACTGAAGGGAATTATGTTGGGATTGGTGTCCTTATAGTAAAGAAAAATGATTCTGTAAAATCTGAAAATCCTACCACTGATGCTTCTTATGTAATGGTTATGACTGCTTATGAAGAGGGACCTGCTTATAAGGCTGGGGTTAGGTCTGGTGATTATATTACATCTATTGATGGTAAGAGTACTGCTTTAATGACAATAGATCAAGTTGCTAACCTTTTAAGGGGAGCGATTGGTACAAAAGTTAAAATTTCTGTTTTAAGAGACAAGGATTCAAATTTTGAATTTGAACTTGTTAGAGAGAAACTAGATATTAAGACTGTTAAACATGACGTTATTAATCAAGATGTTGGGTATATTAGAATAATAAGTTTTAATCCGCATACTAATGTTTATTTTAAAAAAGCTTTTGAAAAACTGCAATCGCAAAACATCAAATCTTTGATCTTAGATTTAAGATTTAATACAGGGGGCTATCTTCAAGATGCAATAGAGATAGCTGATGATATTTTAGCCGAAGGGCTTATTGTGTCAACAAGGGCAAGAGATTCTAAGAACCCTTTGGAATACAGGGCTAGTTCTTCACATATAGTACCTTTAGACATGCCAATTGTTGTGTTGATTAATAAACAATCAGCCTCAGCATCAGAAGTTTTAGTTGGAGCTTTAAAGGATAATCAGAGAGTTTATGTTATAGGGGAAAAATCTTATGGTAAGGGAATAATTCAACGTATATTACCTTTTTATACCGGAGGATTTAAGATTACCAATTCAAAATACTATACTCCTTCTGGTCAGAGTATTCATAATATTGGTATTAAGCCTGACTTGGAGATTGTGGAGAGAGAAATGTCTGAGGCTGAGCTTTTGGCATACAAACAAATTTTGGATAAAAAATTAATAGAAGACTTTTTCAATAGAAGGAAAAATAAAAAATCAATTACTGAGGAAGAAATAGATGCTTTTGTGGATAAGGTTATTAAAGAACATCCAATGATGAATATAGATAGAGAATTTTTAGGGCATTATGTGTTTTTACAATTTTATCAAAATACACGTAATGAAATGCCAATTTATAATTTACGTTATGATAAACCTTTAAGAGCTGCTTATGAATATCTTGTAAAGGAGACTTAAAAATTAATCAGTGAAGCAAGTAGTCTTAGATGATAGCTGTCTATTTGATGATGATATTATTATTGCTGATATTAAAATCTATCACTATCTTCTTAATGTAAGGAGATTGAGGGTAGGAGATAGATTAAATGTTCTCTTAAGAGGCCGAGAGGTAAGGTTTGCTGAAGTTGCTAGTATAGGTAATAATTTGATTAAGCTTTCTACTCTTAGGGTAGAGGCGTTTAAGAAACAGGATTTTGAAATAAGTATGTTTATATCTAATATTAAGGGTAAAAGATTAGATATAAGTTTAAGACAAATTGTTGAAATTGGTGTGGATCATATAAATATTGTTAATGCTGATAATTCTGTTGCTAGAATAAACATGAATGATTTGGAATCTAAAAGTTCAAGGTTTTTGAAATTAATTGATGAAGCTTTAAAGCAAAGTGGCAATACTCGAGTGCCTAGTATTAATTTTTACGGGGATTTTTTTAGTATTCCTTATTCCACTTCTGTGAATTATTATGTTGCTCATAAGGAAGGTGTTTTGCTAGGTTGTGGTGATTCTATTAGTAGTTTTGGTAAAATTGGAATTTTGATAGGTCCTGAAGGTTGTTTTTCAAAATCCGAGATGGATTTCTTTAAAAAACAAAATTTTAAATTTGTAAGATTTAATACTCCTATTTTAAGAGCAGATACGGCTATTGTTTATTCACTTGCGCATTTTAAATTATTATTAGAGGGTCATAATGGCTAATTTAAAAGATATATATTCAAAACCAGATAGGATTTATCTCTTTGGAATGCCAATAGATGTATTTAAGAGTAATGATAAATTGATTAGCCGATTTGAATATCTTGTTTCTCACCCATATCATTCAATGGTTATTTTTATTGATTGTAAGTCTTTGCTAAAATTTTTGATTTTTAAAAGATTTAGAAATCTTGTTAAGAGTGCTTCACTTGTTTTCTCACATTCTAAGTTATTAAGGTCTTTTTGTAAGTTATTTAGAAGAATTGATATTGGTTGCTATGATGCGAATTCGATTTTGCTTGTTTTAATGAGTGTATTGGAAAATACATATAAAACGTGTTATATTATTGATAAAGATAAAATAATTTCTAAGAAAAATTTTTTAAGGTTAAAAGAGTCACATAAAGAGATTAATTTTATTGGTTATTATGATTTGAAAGCTGTTAAGAGAAATAAAGAAATGTTTTTTGCCAATATTAATAAACTTACTCCCAGTATGATAATAAGTTTTTGTAGCGATAATTATCTTGAGAATTTGTTTTATGTAAATAAATTTGGCATTAGAACTAATTTGAGTGTTTTTTTGTGAGCTCTTTTGATTTTAGATATTAGTAAAAATTTATATGAGGTAAGGCAATGGCATTCGTATTAGATCAAGCTGTGGTGTATCCAATGCAAGGGGTAGGAAAAATAAAAAATATTCAAAATAAGGAATTTAATGGTGAGTTCATTGATTATTATGAAATATATTTCCCATTTAATGAAATGACTTTCATGGTTCCAGTCTCTAGAGCAAATGATCTTGGAATTAGGGCTTTGGTTAGCAAAGAAAAGGTAGAAGAAGTTTTTGATATCATTAAAGACTTTGAGGATCAAATAGATCAAAAAAAAATAAAAGATGGTAGTCATGATTTTTATAAACAAAGTGACATATTAAGTACTGCTAAATTGTATAAATTTTTATATACAAAATCTATGCAAAAAGAATTACCCTTCTATGAGAAAAGAATTTTAAATGATTTTGAATTAATTTTGCAACATGAAATTAGTTTGGCCTTGCAAATTAGCTTTGAAGAAGCTAAGCAAAAGATTAAGGAAGTTGTGTCTATGGGAAAGTCCTAGATTGTTTATAACTTGTAGGAAGTTATTATGTTTAATATTTTTAGGTTTATTTTTTTAATAACTTGTAGATTTATTGCTATATTTTTTATCTTTTCCTTGATTTTTGTTTGTACTGCTTACTTAAAGTATAAATTCTTACATGCAAATCTTTCTATTGTGAGTTTTGAGCTTTATTATGATGCTTATCTTTATGCTTTTCCTTTGTCTTTAGTTGCTACTTTTATGAGGATTGCTTATCCTTTTAATGTGAATACGTTACGCATTTCTGTTTCTCTTTATGGCGTCGTTTTTATTTTTATATTATTCTTATCTTATTTTGGGTTCTTAGCATCTGCTAATTTTAATTCTGTTTTTTTGGATTTTCATAGTAGAGGTAAAAGAACTATTAAAGATGGGGTAGTGCATTTTATTGATGATAAGGTATTATTTTATAGTGACGATATTGAATTGTTTGGATTTAAAGGCGTTTTAAAAGTCGATGATAATCAGTTTAACGATGGGGATTTGAAATCCTTTTCATATAATGCGGATTTTTCTGAAACTGATATGATTAATTTTAATGCGAATGCATTTTTAACGCAGAAATTATATAACGATCTAATTAATTATGTTTTTGATGAGTTGGATACTTTAAATAATTTTTTTCTTTCTTTAAGTTTTTTTAGTTTGATTTTTAATATATTTGGATTTGCTTTACTTTTATTTTCATTTTCGTATGTTTTTAATCGTATATTTTCAGGTGCTCTGTCTTTATTTCTCTATCCTATTTTTGTTATTCTATTTTTTAAAGTCTATAATCTTTATGCGATTGAATTTCCTGGAAGTTTGAATTTGATTGTGGGAGAAAACGTAATTTCTAATTATCTTCCCTTTATTTTTTGTGTACTTACCTTTTTTTCTACTTATTTGATTAGCTTTATTTTTAGGTATATTGAGATAGGTGAAGGATTTGATAATAGTTTGCATTAAGCTGGCTTTTTAGATATGAAAAAAGAATTATATACGTTTGTAAGTAATTTTGTTATTTTTTTACTTTTATTTATTGGTTTTGTTTTTTGTTATACGTATTTTTTTGGATTAGATTATTTAGAAAAACATAAGCTAATAGCCACATTTTTTGATACTGTTTTAAGTGTTTATCATCATTTTAATGGATTTTTTATTTTCTTTATTTTAGTTTATTTTATCTTTTTAGCTAAACATGAAACACGAATTTTTCTAAGCGAGTATAAAGGATATTTGTTTAAAAGATTTTATCCATTCGTGTTTTTGTTTTTTATAATAGGCATTATTTTTATGTTTATTTTTAATTCAATTATGTCTTTTGTTTTTGCTCAAAGAAGTGAATATAAGTATAACTATGAGAGGTATAATTTTCTTGCAGGTCAGGCAAGTGAGATAGTTAATGAGATTAACAATATAGATATAAATTTGTCTTCTAATAAGACATTAGACATAAATGAATTAATAGAGGTGTTGAAGCAGAAGAGGAAATATCTTGAAGAGTTGCTTAAAATATATGAAAAGATAAGACTGATTGCTGATAACGATGAACTTTCAATTAATTATTACTTGGCACGTTCTGAATATGATAGAATGCCTATCTATGATGTTGATTTAGAGAAGGTTAGAAAGACTGTTAAAACATATCCGATTAAAAACTTGACTAAGAGGGATTTTCAGGCTATTGTTAATAGCTTCATTTCTAAAGGTGATTATTCTACAGCTAATTATTTTGCTTATATGGGATTTGCTTCCACTAAAGATGATGAATTTATTGCACTTTTAGATTTGACTTTTAAAGCTATTAATGAATATAAAAATATAGAAATGGAAAAGAAGTCTTCTATTTTTGAAGAGAAACAAAAAAATTTTTTATATCTCAATACAGAAAAATTTAAGCCTGCGTATTATGGTTTTTTAAAGCTTCATGATTTGTTTCCAAATGATCATGAGATTTTAAGTTATAAGAATAAATCTTTAGAAAAGCTTAAGAATGAGTATTTCTTTTTTGATGAGATTGAAAAATATTATGAGAATTATGGCATTAATGATATATTTTTGTTTCAGCCTGATTCTGAGAATGGAATATATGATTATATTTATATGCAAAAAGTTGTAGATACTGTGTCTCCTTATTTAAAGATGATTAAAAATTTTGAACTTATTAGATTTAATAGTTTAGGTAATATTATATTACATATTAAAGTACCATTTGCTACTCTTAAGGGAAATGGAGTTTATCAAAACGTTTTAGATAAGAAAGATGAAAATAGTGACGTTACTTCCACTAGGATGATTGTATCACTTACAGACTTTGATTTAAGTGATACAAATATCATTAGGATTAATAATGATGTTAATAATTTGCATTTATTTGCAAATTCTGGTCAAGATGGCATTTTTTTACCTATTCAACTTCTTCTAGGTGCTTTTAATCGAGTTAAAACGTTTAACTTAATGCTAATAAGTGTTTTTTCTTCTAGCCTGTTTTTAATGATGAGTCCTATTTTGTTAGTTTTTTTTGGTATTCTATTTATTGCTGTAGCTTCTAAGGTGAATTTTGAGTTTAAGTCAAAATTTATGGTATTTCTTTTATCTGCAATAATAGCTGTTTTTTCAGGTATCATTGCACTTTTTATAAATTATTTGTTGTTGGTTTTAATTTCACTTTTTCTTCAAGTATTTGCTGACATATATATGTCTTTTATTCTGATTTGTTTTATCTTATTTTTAATTGGATTAAATGTAATGCGAGTTCATTGTAAATGAACGTGATCTTTGTTTTGACTTGTATTGTTGATATTAGATAAAAAGAATTCATTAATCATTGTATTTTCTTTTGCTATTTGTTCTTTATTAAGAATATATGAATTTTGATTTATGTAATTTTCATCTATAATAAATGAGGGTATTTTTTTTATTGTGTTTCTTAATTTTAAATTTAACCCTTTATAGGGTGTAAATCCATTGATAAATCCAAAATGTTCATTGAATTTTGCCTTTTCTTTAAGTTGTATTAATGATTTTTGTATCTCTTGGCTTAGTATCCATTGAATGAATTTTTCTATAGGTTTGGATATTTCTTTAACTCCTATAAAGCTTATGTTGCATATCGATGATTTTTTTTCTTTATTTGTGAGATATGAAAAATTGAGTTTGTCTTTAGTATTTTTATTTAAGCTATTATAGTATGTTAGGTGAGTTAATCCTGCAATTAAAATGCTTTTCTTTTGAAGTAATATTTTCTCTAAATTTAAATATTTATATTTTTCTGAGAAGTTTTTGTGTAATACAAGTTCATTTGTATCCATAAAAGATTTAAAGTAGTTTATCATCTCTGACATTTTTTTTTCATCATATTCTGGCTTGTTGTTTCTAAAGTAAAAGTTTACACCATTGATTTCGGATATTGTGTAAAATAGATTTTCAGAAATATATGGAGAGATAAAAAACTTTTTTTCCTTTTTGAAGTTTTCGTGTATATTTTTGATATTTTGTATATCAATATATTTTTGTATATTATGTTCATTTTTATATATTAAAATTGGAATATCAAAACTTAAGGGCATAATTCTGTATGCAAATTTTTCAGATATATGATTTAATATTGGATAGTCTGAATAATAGTATTTTTGGATATTCTTAAAATTTTTAGTTATGTTTATGTTATCTATATTTTTTGAGATAATTATTTGAGCATTCTCTTCATTAATCGTTTGTACATTGATATGTTCTTTATATTTAATGATAAAGCTTATTTTATTTTGTATATTGAATTGATTTATATAAAAAGGAATGATTTTGTTGTCAGTTAGTATCGTTATAGTATTATCCTTTGAGCAACTAAAAATTAAAGTAAAAGCTATGATTAAAATTAATTTCTTTATGTACATAAAAAATTATTTGTTTTATTTTGTTCCATTTTACAATAAATTATGTATAATTTTTATAGTTATTTTATAATTTTTAGATGTCTTTGAGAAGTCTATATTTTATGCTGAAAGGAGAGTAGCTAAGTTGGGTTTAGTTGATTTTTTAGTTTCTATCTTTAGTAGAGAGCTTACTCCTGAACAAGTAAAGCAAAGAAGGCTTAAAGAGGTAAGGAATAATTTAAATAAAGTAGGGAATTTTTTTAATGCTTCAAAAATTCAGGCTTTACCCCAATTTGCTAAGTTTATTTATAATCTTTATAAGGCTTTTGTTCCTTTTAAGTTTTTTGTACAAAGATATCGAACTTCAAATAAGATAGTTCACTTTGTTGTTGAGAAGTATTTAAATGATGCTCAAAAGCAAGCTTTGGATTCTATTTATTCTTTTTCGTCTAATGAAATAATTAATTTTACACCGGATATACCTAAAAATCTAGATAATAATTTGAATTATTTATTAAAAAACATAACTCAGGAACAAATTAGGTTAATAGATGATACTTGTGGGGCTTTAGATATTTTTTTTGATTTAGCTTCGTATAATTATTATTCAATTATTAAGCATTTTGATAATTTATTTCCAGAAAATGATTTCATATATAAACCAAGGTTCAATTCAGTTAGTTGTGGAGTAATTCTTGATCATATTAAAGATTTTTTGGAATGTATATATTCTATTAGAGATGTTTATATTTGGAGAAATCTTTATGATATTCTTTTAACAATATATGGAGATAGGGATAATTTTCCTATTAAACCAAATATTTGGCTTAAGATGGTAACCTCTATAATTGAGATAAATAGAAATAAAGAAATTTTGTACCTTATAAGATATGTAAGTGGTGATCCGGATTATTTGCCTATGTCTGGTATCAAACAGTCAAAAGTAAAGGCAAAAATATTTTTTCAGGATCTTTCTAAACATGTTGCAAATGAAATATCAAAAATTGATATTTTGCAAAAAAATAGCAAATCTAAGATTTTGGCAGAAAAATTGTTTTCTGGCATTAATCTTGCAAGTTTAGAAAATTATAACGAACATATGCATGATAAAATTACATCTAAAATTATGAATACTACTGGATATGTTTACCGTGATCTTTTATGTTATTTAAAAACCCATGCAATTAATCTTGTGAAAAAAGATTTAAGTGATATTGTCAATATCCTTATTATTAAGGGCCAATGGAAGGATATGGAGATTTCTAGAGACATTTCCAATGATATTCATTCCTTAGTTAATATTTATTCTAATCTTATTGAGTTTGATAATAATCTTGGTGAACAAGGTACTTATGGTAATAGGATAAATGCGCTTTTGCACAGAGCTTTTTCTGGCGATAAAGCATCTGAAAAATTACTTTTAAACATAATAGCAGATGTTAATAAAAAGGCTTTAACTTTATTAAATGAGTATTATGCAAAAATTAGTTCTTTAAGGCTACGTTTGAATGGTTGTTTAGAAGATTATGTTAAACCTGCTGCAGAAAAGGAGCTTATTTATAATTGGAAAGAGCTTGATATTGAGCTTGTAAAAAATTATGGTAATAATGTAAACTTTAGTACTATAATTAACAATATAGTTAATAGTTTAAATTTGTTTTTGAAGTTGATGGATTTATATTTGCAAGAGAAAAAATAGAGTTTAGGAGATTTTAGATGGGAAGAGAATGTGAAATAACAGGGAAAAAGACAATGTTTGGAAACAATGTTCCAAGAAAGGGACTTGCCAGAAGAAAGGGTGGAGGAGGCCAACACATTGGTGTAAAGACTAAGAGGACTTTTAAGGTAAATTTAATAAATAAAAAATTTTTTGTTCCCGAGCTTAAAAAAAATGTTAATATAAAAGTTTCTGCAAGTTCTCTTAGAAGTATTTCAAAAGTAGGTCTTAGCGTTTTTTTGAAGCAAAATGGCAAAAAGATAGAGGATTTTACTTAAAAAGTAAGTTTTTGTCGATTTTAATTTATTAATATATTTTCTATTATTAAATATTCATTACCATGATTGACGAGTTCATGTTTTGTAAACTCAAATTTTTGAAAAAGTTTATGCATGATGATGATTGCATTTATGTTTTCAGGCAATATTTTGTGTGTATTATAATATTCTAATAAAGTTAATGAATTTACATTAGGTCTGTTTAAGAGTTCCTTTAGTGTGTTTGTTGACTTTATGGTTTTGTTTAGGTTTGTAGAATGAGAGATAAAGTGAGAGAGAAATATGAAAGAATTTTGTTCTTTTTTTGTAAATGGGTCTAACAATGTACAAAATTCTTTTATAGTTTGATTTTTAAGCTTACCCAAAAGAATAGGGATGATTTTTATATCTTGTATTATGTCTTTGATAAAATTTAATGTGATTTCAATTTTATGGTCGTTTTCTATTATCTTATTTTCTGTATTTGTAAATTCAAAGTTTTTTATTAAATTTATTATATCTAGATTAACATTAATTGTTTTATTAAAAAATTTCCAAGCCTGATGATCTGAAATATTAATGTGTGAATTTTCTTTTGTTTGTGAGAATATAAAAATATTTTTTGTATTGTTTGCTATTATTTTTTTGAATAGATCAATCTTATCTAAGAAAAACTCATAAGTCCCATAACTTGTCAGGAGCGCTTTATGAGTTTTTCTTTTATTTAAGTTAAATAATTCTAGGTTTTGAGTATTAGTTGGATAAAATATATTATCTACTAAACTGTTTCTTATTTTATTTATTTGTTATGTCCCTTGATTGCATCTTCTACTGTGTTTATTTCCATAAATTCTGTACCTTTGTTGGTATCTCTATTTGGATTTCCAGAGATAATTACTACAATATCTGAATCTTTAACTATTTCTTGTGTTTTAAGCATTTCAAGAGAAGTTAATACAAATTCAGTTGTTTCTTTGAAATTATGGTTAACAAAATTAGAATAAACACCGTAAGAGAGTGATAATTCTCTTGCTATTCTTTCATTATTTGTTGTAATAAATAGAGGTACACTTGCTCTGTATGTTGCCATTATTCTTGCAGTTCTTCCCTTGAGTGAATCAACAATGATAGCTTTAACAGGCATTATTTTTGTTGCATCAATTGCACATTTAATAATATAGTTTCTTATAAGCCTTTTACTATGGAAAATTTCATCTTGGAATAATGTTTTTTCTCTATATTTTTCAACTTCTATAGCAATTTTGGTCATCATCTTAACAGCTTCAATTGGATATTTTCCATAAGCTGTCTCTCCAGATAACATTATAGCATCTGTACCATTTAGAATTGCATTGGCAACATCAGAAACCTCTGCTCTTGTAGGTCTTGGATTTTCAATCATTGTGTGCAGCATTTGTGTTGCGGTAATTACTGGTACCCCATATTTAATGCAGGTTTTTGTTATTTTAATTTGTGCCAAAGGAACATCTTCAGCAGGTATTTCAACTCCCATATCGCCTCTTGCAACCATAATTCCATAAGATGCCTTTGCTATTTCTTCAATGTTATCGATTCCTTCTTGATTCTCCACTTTGGCAATAATTTTAACGTCTGGGTTTCCAGCAGTATTTAATATATCTTTAACGTCTTGAATATCTTTTGCATGTCTTACAAATGAATGGGCAATGAAATCAATATTTTGTTTTGCTGCAAGTTCAATAAATCCTTTATCTTTTTCAGTTACAGATTGTAATTTAAGTGAAATTCCTGGTGTATTGATTGATTTTTTATTTTTGATTTGTCCATCGTTTTTAACTTCACAGATAAGTCTGTCTGCTAGTTTTTCGATAACAATCATTTCAAGTTCTCCATCGTCAATAAGGATTTTTGATCCATTTGGAACCTCATTTACAAATCCATCATAGTTAGTTTGCAATGAATTTGACTCATTGATAGGTGAAGTTGAGATTATTATTTTATCTCCTATCTTAACGGTAATAGGATTTTCTATATTGGCTGTTCTAACTTCTGGTCCTTTTGTATCAATCATTAAAGCTATTTTATTTGAAACTTGTCTAACGTTGTTTATCACTTTTATTGCATCTTCATGAGATTGATGTGCGGTATTAAGTCTTATTACGTTTACTCCTGCTTCATATAACTCTTTTATGTGTTCTGGATCACATCTGAGGTCAGATATTGTTGCTACTATTTTTGTTAATTTTTGTATCATTTATTTTTTCTCCTACAGTATTTAAATTTTATGCTTTTTAAAGTCTAATAACAATATTTTTTTAAGAACTTGTTATTTTATTTTAAGATTAACTTAGCATGTGTTATAAGGTTGGTTTTTTAGTTTGTTTAATATTTTGGTGTCTAGTTTGATATTTAAGTTTTTTTCCCTGTTAGGTATTACAAGTCCCTTTTTTCCGCCTTTCACTCTTCTTAAATATTTAACATTAGTATAGTAAAGATCGCCTTTGCCCGCTTGTCTTGCAGGTTTTGTGTAAAACACACATAAATTTCCAGCATCTATTAAGACCTCAAGAGGAGGTGTTTTGTCTTTTTTGTTTCTAATAAACACATAGGCTCCAGGATAGTCTCTTGTGTGTAGCCAGTAATCATTTCCCTTTGCCCAACTTCTTAAAAGTTCATCGTTTTCTTTTGCATTTCTGCCTACAACAATTTCAAAATCGTAAGATATGAAATGAAGACCAATAGATTGGCTTTTCATAATTTTATGTTTTTTAGGTTTGTCATTTGCCAGTATGATACAGTCATTTTTTTCTATGCAATTTATCTTTGATATTAATGTGTCGTATTGTGTTCTTGCATATTCTAATTGTTCTTGTATGATTTTTAGAGAATTTTTATTTTTTTTGTATTCTTTAAAGTATTTTAAGGCATTATCTTTAGGTAATAATGCTTTATTCAGCATTATTCTAATTTGTTCTCCATTGATATTTGTTAAAATGATTTCATCCATGCCTTTTTTTATTTTGTTGATGTTTGTTAAGATCATTTCACCTTTTTCTCTTTGAGTCTCGATTGTTCCAATTGATTTTATTTGTTTCTCTAGAGAGCTTATTTTTTTCTCTAAATTTATTTTTTCTTTTTCATATTTCTTTCTAAGTTGTTTTACATTATGTTCTTGGGTTTCTGTTGTTTCTAAATCTTCATAGTAATTTTCAATAAACTCAGAATAAGATATTTCATTTTTGTATCCATCTTTGAGTTTGGCTTCTTTTTTATCAGTTATATCATCATTTTCAATAATTTCTTTGGCTTTTATGAATCTTTCACCTGTAATTTCTTTTGAGTTTGGTCTTCTATAATATGCATCAAAGATTTTAAAATTTGTATCTGTCGCAATTATGTTAGGAGATGATGGCCATAATTTTATGAATATAAAGATTATGATTTTATCTTTGAGTACTTTAATTAAAATTATTCTTTCATTTTTTATTTGATATGCTTCAGATATTTTGCCATTTTGAATTTTTGATTTTAGGAATTCAAAAAATCTTAAATGGGGTTTAACATTTTCAAATTTTTTATTTGTTTTGTGAATTCTTGTTTTTTGGGAGTCTAATCCAATTAATACATTGAAATTTTTTTCATTTGTTTCTTTATTATGAAGTTCTAGGACCAAAGTTTTATGGTTTGGTTGTTTTATTTTTCTTAAAAATGAATTTTTTAACGGTAATTCTTTAAGTAGAATGTTGATTTCACTGTAGTTTAATGACATTGTCACCTCTTTGATCTTTTGTTAGAGTATATTTATTATTAATTTATAAAATGATATATTATAAATAATAGCTTATTATTATAACAAGTTGTGCTATCTATATTGGGTATAGGGTGTGCAATGAGTTTATTTTTAAATTGAGCTTAGTAATATACGAGTTTTTATAATGAAAAAAATAATATTAATTTTATTTCCTTGTTTAGTTTTTGCTCAAGTATCTGCCACTCAGTATTTTGAGAATATATATTTAAATTATCAAAATGTAGAAGATATGCAGGCTAAAATTAGTCTTAATGTAAAGGGATTGAAACAAACAGGAACTTTATTATATAAATTTCCCGATAAATTTATTATTAATTTGGATTCAAATAATCAGGTTTTTGTAAGTGATGGCCAAGTTTTAACCGTTTATGTTCCATCTCTTGGGACTTCTTTTAGCCAGCAGTTGACTATGGGCAAATCGGGGAGTGGCTTTATGAATATTTTAAGCACTGAGTATAGTGTGTCTTATACTAATTCTCCTAACTTAGAACCTCTTGACGAATCTGCAGGTGGAGGGAGTACAGAAAATTTTATAAAATTGACTTTTTCAAGACGACTTTATAAGGGTGCTGCTACAATTGATTCATTTATGATTGCTTTTACTAAAAATGGTGCAATTAGGAGAGTTATTGCTTATCCTACAGGTGGTGGTAGAGAAATAATTATTGATCTTTTATCTGTGAAATTTAATGTTGGTATTCCTGATAGTAGATTTAAGTATGATCTGCCGAAAACTTCAAATAAGGTGGATAATTTTTTGTACGATGTTAAAAAAACTTGAGGTATGGAAAAATGGAAAGAGATAATTTCATTAGATTTGGAGATTTTTTAAAAAAGGCTCGGATTGATAAAGGTTTGACTCTTGAAATGATATCTGATGATATTAGAATTGCTGTTCAATATCTTAAGGCACTTGAAGATTGTAATATTGAATCGTTTCCAAATGAAGTTTTAGCTTTAGGGTTTTTAAGGACTTACAGTGAGTATTTGGGAATTGATGTTTGGTATGTTTCATCCCTTTTTAAGGAATATAAAAGAAGGCTTAATAGTAGTTATATTGGCATTAGGACTGAGGAGCAAAATAGCAATTCAAATTTTGAAAGTGAAGTTAGGCTTGGGGATAAGTATTTAGAGCTTTCTAAGATAATTCGAATATTGGTAGTAATAATTAGTGTTGTAGTGTTAATATTTTTAGTTTCACATTTCAGTGAAATTAGACAGTTTGTAGGAAAAATGTTTAATACAAATCATTCTGTAAAGCGGAGTCCAGGAGTTCATGAAGTCCTTTTTGATAAAGAGAGTTTTTGGAACGTTGCGCTTGAAGAAGGTGATTTCTTATCTTTAGTTTATGGCAATTCTATTGCCAATTATAGAGTCTCTTTTATGAATGATGATTTGGTTGTTACAAATGATTTGAAAAATAAGAGGTATATTTTTCAATTAGGCAAATTTCAGGAAATAGATTTAGGTGAGAATGTCAAAGTTAAGATTGTTTATGATAATTGTTCTCAAGGTAAGGTGCGAAAGGCTCATGTAAGCTTAGAATTTTTTATGCTCAATGCTGAATATGTACTTGAAACCAGTCTTCCTAGTAGATTTAATATTTTAAATTGGGGCTTTGAAGTTAATGGTCCTAAGAGTAGAGTGATTAGCGACTATCCTACTCTGTATTCTTCTCAAAATATTTCTAGTATTGATCTAGTGATTAATTTTTTAAACGATTCATTTTTAAGATATGTTGATGAGAGTAATATTTATGGAAAGTCTTTGCTTGTATCTAAAGGTGCTCCTCTGAGTTTAAATTTCAAAAAATCTCTAATCCTGTTTTTATCAAGACTCTCTGATGTTAATCTTGTTCTTCAAGGCAAGGATATTACTTCTATTTTAAAGGGTTATGGAAGGGAAATAATGGCAGTCCAATTTTTTTGGTTAAAAACCCCTGGGGGTTTTGATCTTAAGGTTTCTGAAGTTTACTAATGGACAAAATAGAAGAATTTCTCTTTAATTTAAATTCTTATCAAAAGCAAATTGTTTTGGATGATACTAAAAATCCCATTCTTGTTTTGGCAGGTCCAGGCAGTGGTAAGACTAGAGTTATAACAGCTAAAATAGCGCATTTAATAAAGGAAGTGAAATTAAGACCAGAAGAAATTCTTGCTTTAACATTTACAAACAAAGCTGCCAATGAGATGAAGTTAAGATTAAATTATCTTTTTAATTTCAACAAGGATTTGCATATTCAAACTTTTCATTCTTTTGGTGCTTGGCTTTTAAGACTTTACTTTAAAGAGTTTGATACAAACTATGATTCAAATTTCACGATTTGGGATACTAATGATGTTATTAAATTTGTTAAACAAATTGGACTTGCTTCAACCATTGAACTTGCAAAGCATTTGGCTGCTTTTATACTTAAGTATAAGGAAAATTCTTTTTTAGATGGTTATTGTGGTCTTGATGAGAAGAGTTGCGAAGATATTAAGTTTTATGAACAAGAAAAATCTAGAAATAATGCTTTTGATTTTGCTGATCTTATTCTTAAAGCTGTTTTGATGTTAAGAGATTGTGAAGATATAAAGATGAAAGTTCAAAAGAGATTTAAGGCTATTTTTGTAGATGAGTATCAAGATACTAATTATACACAATTTTTATTTATAAAAGAGCTTTATTGTAAGGGTATGCATTTTATGGTGGTAGGGGATGAGGATCAGTCTATCTATTCTTTTAGAGGGGCTAGAATTGAGAATATTCTTGAATTTGAAAAAGTATTTAACAATGTGTCCAAATATTATTTGGTGCAAAATTATCGTTCCAGTTTAAGTATTGTGAATGTTGCTAATGATGTTATTTCGAAAAATAGAAATCGATATGAAAAAGTAATAGTTACAGAAAATAAGATGGGCAAAAAGATAAAACTTTTTGTCTTTCGGAATCCTTCAGAAGAAGCTGAATATTTTTCTAATTTCCTTCTTGAAAACGAATTTGAGACGGCAGTGCTTTATAGGTTTAATCACCAATCTTTGCAATTTGAGAAAGCTTTTTTAAAACATAATATTCCACATAAAGTATTAGGCTCAATTAGGTTTTATGAAAGGGAAGAGATTAAAGATATAATTTCTTTATTAAGACTTTTTATAAATAAAAGAGATAAAGTTTCTTTCTTAAGGGTAATAAATAAGCCTGCTAGGGGGCTTGGAAAAACTACTACTGATAAAATAGTTGCAATGCTAAATGATCGTAATGTCAATTCTGATTTAATTCTTGCAAGTAGAAAAGTTGTTGAAAATCTTAGGGGCAAAGCAAGGGATTCGCTTATTGCTTTTCTAAATTTATATGATGATCTAGCAGAAAATATACAAAGCAATATTTATGTAAATTTATCTGAATTTATTAAAGATGTTGTAATGAGATCTGGATTTTGGGATTATTATCAAAAATTTGATAAAGATGAGAAGGTTAGAAATATTGATGAACTTATTAGTAGTGGAGTTGAATATTCAGGTAGTTTTGAGGGGCTTGTAATATTCTTAGAAAATTCATCACTTTCTCCTTTAATTCATGGAGATTTTAAGTCTAGTGTTCTACTCTCTTCAATTCATGGAGTTAAAGGACTTGAATTTGATAGAGTAATAATATCTGGTCTTGAGAAGGGGTTGTTGCCTGCTGAGATTGAAGAGTTGACTCAAGATAGGCTGGAAGAGGAGAGAAGACTTTTTTATGTTGCTATTACTAGAGCTAAATTTGAACTTATCGTTACAATTAATTTGCAGAGATTTTTTGGGGGCATGCTAAGGAATACAGCGATGTCAGTCTTTTTTCAAGATATTAACAAAGATAATTATGATATTGTTTTTGTTCCAGAATATTTAAAAGACAATTTTAAATATTTTTTTTCAAAAATTTGTAATAAAAACTTTAATATTGGAGATTATATCACTTATAATGGTGAGAATGGAATAGTTGTTGATAAGTGGTATCAGGATGGTGAGTCGTTTGTTAAAATTAGTCTGAAAAATGGGAAAAAGGCTATTTTAAGCTCAAACTATATTAAAGGGCTTACTAAAATTTAGAGGTATAATTTGAGAGATATTCATTTAGAAGATAGTTTGAAATTAAGTTTATTGAGATTAAGCAAGAGTGAAGAAGTGAAGTTTGCCATGAAATTTGAACAAATTATTGGCATGTTGAATAAAATTTCTGAATTTGAGATAAAAGATGGCATTCAAAAAAAAACATGTACTATTTCTGATTTAAGGAATGATGAAATTTTACCCTCTTTGACAATTGAAACTATTAAAGAATTTAGCAATGTGTTTGTGGATGGTTATTTTGCATCACCTAAAGTGCTTGAATAGGGAGTATTAGTTTGGATTTCAAGGATTTAAGTTTAATAAAAATTAGAGAATTAATATTAACTCGTAGGTGTAAAATTTATGATATTGTTCTCTTTTATAAAGAGCGTTATGAAGCAAATAAGGATATTAATGGATATATTGAGTTTTTTGATGATGCATTAGAATTGGCAAAAAAATATGATGAGCTTTTAAATAGAGGCGAGGGCCAAGACTTGCCTTTGATTGGTATGCCCATTGCTGTTAAGGATAATATTTCAATTAAAAATAGGGGCTTAACTTGTTCATCTGAAATATTGCAAGGGTATGTTTCTCCTTATGATGCAACTGTTATTGAGAGATTAAAAGATCATGGTGCGATTATGATTGGTAGAACTAATATGGATGAATTTGCAATGGGATCTTCTTGTGAATTTTCTTATTATGGTGTTACGCTTAATCCTTTAAATAAAGAATATGTTGTGGGTGGTAGTTCAGGTGGTTCTGGAGCCGTTGTTGCTGCTAGCCAAGCTCCTTTTGCACTTGGTAGCGATACCGGGGGTTCTGTTAGACTTCCTGCTTCTTTTTCTGGTTTAATTGGTTTTAAGCCTTCTTATGGGGGTTTATCTCGTTATGGGCTTGCAGCATATGCATCATCTCTTGATCAAATAGGGTTTTTTGCTAATTCTATTGATGATGTGGCTTTAATATTAAAATATACTTGTGGAATTGATAAGATGGATGCTACTAGCATAGATCTTATTCAAGAGCCTTATCCATTGTCAAGTAAGTCTTTATCAGGTGCCAAATTAGCTGTGATTAAAGAATTTAGTGAAGATTTGATGGAGCCAGAGGTTGCTTGTGAGTTTTCTAAATTTAAATCTGAACTTTTAAAAAGGGGCGTTGAAATACATGAGGTTTCAATAGAGACAATTAACTTTGTGCTTTCTCTTTACTATTCAGTATCTCCAGTTGAGGCTGCGTCTAATCTTGCTCGTTATACTTGTATTCATTATGGCAAAAGATTAAACGATGAGTTAAGCCTTAATGATTTTTACTATAAACATAGGAGTTTATTTTTAAGAGAAGAAGTGAAAAGGCGTATTGTTCTTGGTAATTATTTGTTATCAGAGGGTTATGATTTGCAATATTATGCAAAGGCCTGTAAGATTATTGAAAATGTATTGATTCCCAAATTCAATGAAATTTTGAATGATTATTCATATATTATTACGCCTACAAGCCTTGTGAAGCCTTTTAAAATTGGTGAGAATTTTGATAATCCTATAAAAATGTATTATTCTGATTTGTGTACTGTATTTGCCAATCTTATTGGAGTGCCTGCACTTTCTATTCCCTTTATTCAAACTGATAAGGGATTACCTATTGGTATGCAAATAGTTGGCCGATTTAAGAGAGATTTTGAGCTTTTAAATTTTGCAAAAAATATAATAGAGGAATTGGGATTAAATGGAATATAAATTGATTGTTGGTTTAGAAGTGCATGTACAATTAGGATTAAAGACTAAAGCTTTTTGCGGGTGTAAGAATGATTTTGGTGGAATTCCAAATTCTCGGACTTGTCCGTCATGTCTTGGACTTCCTGGTGCATTGCCTAGTGTGAATAGAGAACTTATTAATAGTGCAATTTTAGCTGGACATGCTACTAATTCTAAAATTAGAAATGTTATTAAGTTTGACAGAAAGCATTATGCTTATCCTGATTTACCTAAGGGATATCAAATATCGCAAAATGATACACCAATTTGTGAGGATGGATTTATCTTTATTGAAACTATTTCAGGTTTAAAAAAAATTAATATTGTTAGGATACATATGGAAGAAGATTCTGGTAAAAGCTTGCATTTGCTTGAAAATGAAAATAGAAGTTATATTGATTTTAACCGTTCTGGTGCACCGTTGCTAGAAATTGTTTCAAAACCAGATATTAATAGTGGGGAGGAAGCTGTAGCTTATTTGAGCTCTTTAAGAGAAATTTTGAGGTATCTTGATTTGTCTGATTGTAACATGGAAAATGGATCATTTCGTTGTGATGTCAATATTAATTTACTTATTAATGAGAATAATGTCGAGTATAAAACCCCTATTTCTGAGATAAAGAATTTAAATTCTTTTAAATCAGTAAAGTTGGCAATTGCTTATGAGGAGTTTAGGCAAAAAGAGGAATGGATTTTACATAGGAGGACTTTTGATGGTGTGGGTAAGCATACAATGGGTTTTGATGATAAAAAGGGTATTACAATACTTCAAAGGAGCAAAGAGACGATAGCCGATTATCGTTATATAAAGGATCCCGATTTACCTTTGATTAAACTTGATGATGCTTATATTGAAAGTATAAAGTCTAATAGAATGATGGAATTGCCTTTTGAAGCAAGGATTAGATTAAAAGAGCAATATGGTCTTAGTGATTTTGATGTTATGACTTTAACTGCTGATAAAAATTTGGTTAAGTATTTTGAAGAGGCAGTAATGACTTCCAGTGATCCTAAGAGAGTGGCAAATTGGATATTATCTGAGGTATTAAGTATACTAAATGATAAAGAGATAAGTATACTTGATTTTAATTTGCCCCCATCATGTATTAGTGAACTTGTGGAATTCATTGTTAGTGACAAGGTAAGTGGTAAGATTGCAAAGGAAATATTTTTAGAAATGCTTGAGAGGAATGTTCCCCCTTCTATCATTATTAATGAAAAAAATTTGGAACAGATAAGTGATAGTGCTTTTATTGAATCAGTTGTGTTGGAAGTTTTAAATGCAAATCCTAAGTCAATTGAGCTTTACAAGAAAGGTAAGAGTCATGCAATTAAGTTTATGATGGGTCAGATTATGCAAAAAACCTCTGGTAGGGTTAATCCTGTTCTTGCAAATGAAATTTTAATGAGCAAGTTAAGGGATGTGTAATAGATCTTTGATTGATTGTTTTCCAATAATTAAAAGGGCAAGGTTTTTTTATCTTTATGATATTAATGGTAATCGATATTTAGATTTATACTTAAATGGTGGACTAAACTTTTTAGGACATAGGGTTAGAGGATTAAATCTTATTCTTAAGCAAACTTTTTCAAGAGGTCTTACTGCTTCTTATCCTTCTGTATTTAGGAAGCAGTTTGAAAATGTTTTTTTTTCTTTTTTTAAAGAAGCAGGATTTGTGCGTATTTTTAAGTTTGAAAGAGACGCTAGAGATTTTTTGTTATCTTTAACGGGTCAATGTTGTTTTAGTAATCCTTGGGAGGATGAACAGGGCATATATGAATTTAAGGCTGGATTTAGTAATTTTAGATATCCTATGCTTGTAAATATTCCAATGCCTGGATGCATGTCTATTAGCATTGCTATAGTAGATAATTTGTCTAGAAGAATGGAATTTAGTGATCCTTTTGATGCTTTAACTTTAGGCATTGCTAGGCATATGCTTGCTCAGATTTTGTCTTATGAAAAAAATATAAAAATTAATTTTGGTATTTTTGCTACGCCTCTATTTAAACTGATTAATAGATATATGTTTCCTATTTATAAATCTGAATATCATAATGAAGTTTTTAATGAGTATTTAAAAAATGGGTATTTAATTAGCCCTATTTTTGATGTTCCGTCGCTTGTTCCTTTAAAATTTTCTAAAGGAGATGTAGATAACTTTTTAAAAGTTTCTCTTAAACTACAGGATAAATTTGGATCTTAGTATTGACAGGTGAACTTACAAATAATACAATTAAAAGGCATAACTTTGTAGAATATCTAAGTGAGGACTGTGTGCTATTATGAAGAGGATAACTAATAATAAGACAATATGGGTTAAGCCTAAATGTGTAGAGAAGAAATGGTGTGTGATTGATGCTAAAGATAGGGTTCTTGGTAGAGTTGCTACAGAAGCTGTTAAAATTTTGAGAGGTAAGCATAATCCTTTTTATACACCTCACCAAGATTTAGGTGATAATGTTATAATTATTAATGCTTCAAAGATTAAACTTACTGGTAAAAAATATTTTCAGAAAATTTATTATAGGCATTCAAGGTATCCTGGAGGACTTCATTCTGATACTTTTAGAACATTGTCTGCGAGGAAGCCAACAGCTCCCCTTGAGATAGCTATTAAGGGTATGTTACCAAAAGGGCCTTTGGGGCGTGAGCTTTTTAGAAATCTTAAAGTTCTTGCTGATTCTAATCATATGCTTAAGTCTCAGAATTTTTATAAATTAGACGCAAATTAAGAGAGGAAAAATGGCAAAGTCAGACGTTAAAGGTATTAATTTAGGAATAGGTATGGGAAGGAGAAAGTCTTCTGTTGCTAGGGTTTATATTAGGGAAGGTAAGGGTAATATTAAGATCAATAGTAAGGACTTAGATTCTTATATGCAACTTGAAAAGTTAAAGACAATTGCTCTCGCTCCATTGGTTTTAACAAATACTCTTGGAAGGTATGACCTTTGCATTAATATTTATGGAGGTGGTATTTCAGGTCAGGCTGGTGCTATTAGGCATGGTATTGCAAGAGCTCTTTTTGATCTTGATAAAGAGTATAAAATGATTCTTAAATCCAATGGGTTTTTAACAAGAGATTCTAGAAAAGTTGAACGTAAGAAGTTTGGTAGAAAGAAAGCTAGAAAAAGTTTTCAATTTTCAAAAAGATAAATATTTATTGTTATATTTTATTTCTATATTCTGTTTGTATGAAAAAAGCCCTCAGAAGAGGGCTTTAGTTGTTATTATTATTTTTTAATAGAATAAAAAACATCTTTTCCATGGTATTCGGCAATACTGCCTAATTCTTCTTCTATTCTTAAGAGTTGATTATATTTAGCTATTCTGTCTGTTCTTGATAAGGATCCTGTTTTGATTTGTCCTGTTCCAAGAGCAACAACAAGATCGGCTATTGTTGTGTCTTCTGTTTCTCCTGAGCGATGTGAAACTATTGCAGTATATCCTGCTTTTTTTGCCATCTCTACAGCTTCAAAAGTTTCAGTTAGTGTTCCAATTTGATTTACTTTAATGAGAATTGCATTTGCAACTTTCATTTCAATTCCTTTTTTAAGGAATGATGTGTTTGTTACAAATAAATCGTCTCCAACAAGTTGGACTTTATCTCCAATCTTATCTGTAAGTTTTTTCCACCCATCCCAGTCTTCTTCAGCCATGCCGTCTTCAATTGAGATAATAGGATATTTTTCTACCCATTTTGCCCAATATTCGACCATTTCTTCAGATGTGAGTTCTTCTTTTGTTGACCATTTAAGTACATATTTTTTTGTTTTTGGATCATATAATTCAGATGTTGCTGGATCAAGAGCAATTGCGATATCTGTTCCAGGTGTGTAGCCTACGGTTTTAATAGCTTCCATAATAACTTCACAAGCTTCTTCATTGGACTTTAAATTTGGTGCAAATCCTCCTTCATCTCCTACAGATGTTGCATATCCCTTTTTGCTTAAAATACCTTTTAGTGTGTGAAAAACTTCAGCAGACATTCTTATTGCATCACTGAAAGTTTTTGCTCCAATTGGCATTATCATAAATTCTTGAAAATCGACACAGTTATTAGAGTGAGCACCACCATTTATAATGTTACACATGGGTGTAGGTAAAATGTTGGCTTTGTAGGTGCCAAGATATTGATAAACTTTAAGTCCAAGATGTTCAGCTGCTGCTCTAGCTGTAGCCATTGAAACTGCAAGTATAGCATTGGCTCCAAGTTTTGATTTGTTAGGAGTTCCATCAAGTTCAAGCATTTTTCTGTCGATTTCTACTTGGTTTAAAGCACTCATTCCTTCAAGTTCTGGAGAGATAATATTTATTATATTTTCAACTGCTTTGAGTACTCCTTTACCCATGTAAACAGATTTGTTGCCGTCTCGTAATTCAACAGCTTCATGTATTCCTGTTGAGGCTCCTGATGGAACAGCTGCTCTACCTAGAGAACCATCTTCAAGTATGACATCTGCTTCAACAGTTGGATTGCCTCTAGAATCAATTATTTGCCTAGCTTTTATTTCATAAATATGAAAGCCCATTTTCCGCTCCTTATTGGTAATATTTGTATATTTACTTTAGTATATGTTTTCAGTATAATAATAAACAAAATAAATGTGTAGTATTTTATCAAAAGAATTGCTTAATGGATGTTGCAATTAAGTCATGGAAAGAATTTTGGGATGGTTATTTTATTTTGTATTCTTTTCCTTTAATATTGTTAATATTTTTTCACAAAGTCATATAATTGAAAATTTTGAGTTATCTTTAAATGAGTTTTTAGAAGTTTCAACAAGAAGTGATAATTTATCACCAATAATTGACTCTAAGAGAGTCATTATATTTTATCCTTCTAATAAGAGTATTAGAAAAATTTTTGCTGCTTTTGATTTTGATGATTATGCAAAGAAGTACTTATTTAAGAAAAATAAATATGGACTTTTTTTTGTAAAGATCAATCTTCCTCATGGAGTTGGTAGAATTAAGTATAGGCTTGTTGTGGATGGTATTTGGACAAATGATGCATATAATAAAAATGTAGTCTTTAATAAAGACTTAATACCATTCTCTATAATTGATATAGATGTGGATCATAGTTATGTGTCTTTAAGAAATCCGATTGATTCTTCTGATGGAAGAGAAGTTGAGATTTTTTATATAGGTCGTCCTGGTCAGATTGTCACAATAGCTGGCAATTTCAATAACTTTAATCCATTTTTAAACAGGTTAATTGAACAAGAACCTCAAAAAGGTGTATATACTATTAAGCTTAAAGATCTTCCTAAGGGTAGGATTTATTATTATTTTGTTGATTCTGGAAATAAAGTTCTAGATAAGAATAATGTTAATAGAATTAATCTATATTCAGTTGAAGGTATTGATAATAAGATAGACTTTGAGGTTTCCTATTTTGATAATTAATTATTAACAAAACTATCAAATAAATAAAAATGTTGATATTTTTATTAAGAATACTTAATACAAGTGATCTATAAGAAATATTAAAATTTAAGCTAAGTTTAATTAAATAACTTATATGTTTTTATAATACTCGAATATCAAAATTTAATTTGCACTTGTCTTCGGTGTAATTATTTATTTAGCAAACTATTCATCTCATCAAAAAGGTATTTAGATACAAAATGATCCTTTTCTACTTCTTCAAGGGGTGCAATTTTTGTTATTAAAGATGTGTTTTGTATATTCGTTAGAGATGGTTCATCAAGTTTGATAGTCTTGTTTTTTATTTTTTCAGGATCAATTTCAGGGATAGATGCTATTAATGTTTTTGTATATGGATGTTTAGGGTTTGAAAATAGAATTTCTCTAGGTGCAATTTCTAGAATGGCTCCCATATACATTACTGCAATTTTATCGCTCATGTATTTTACTACTGCTAAGTCGTGTGAGATAAATAAGTAAGATAAATTCAATTCTTTTTGTAGATCTTTGAGCAAATTTAAAATTTGTGCTCTTATTGATACATCTAGTGCAGATACAGCTTCGTCTAATAGTAATAGTTTTGGATTTAGAGCTAGTGCTCTTGCTATACCTATTCTTTGTCTTTGTCCTCCTGAAAATTCATGTGGATATCTAGATAACATGCTTTTTTCAAGTCCAGTAATATCCATTAATTCATTTACTCGTTTTTCTATTTCTTCTTTTGTTCTTGGAAAAATCTTGTTTTCGTTGTATATCACTAATGGTTCTGAAATTATTTCTTTTATTGTCATTCTTGGGTTGAGGGATGTATGTGGATCTTGGAATACCATTTGCATATCTTTTTTTGTCTTTAATAGTTCTTTTCTTGATAGTTTAGTAATGTCTTTGCCATTGAAATATATGCTACCAGATGTTGGTTTGTAGAGTTGCATTATTGTTCTTAAGGTCGTTGATTTCCCGCATCCAGACTCCCCAACGAGTCCTAATGTTTTGTTGCGTTCAACTTCAAAGCTGATTCCATTAACAGCATTTACTTTGCGTTTGTTTTTCCAGAATAGGAAGTCTTCTCCAATTGTGAAAGTTTGTACTAAATTTTCTACTTTTAAAATTATGTCTTTTTCATTTTTCATTTAAAACCCCTCAATTTTATTTTCAGTAGTTTCAATAGCATTGTCTTTAATTGAATAGAGTTTTTCATTTGGATCCTTATCAAGAGTAAGTATTGATTTTAGAAGTCCAATTGTGTATGGGTGTTTAGGATTTTTGAATATTTCTTGTACTGTGCCTTCTTCTACGAATTTGCCTTGATACATGACCGAGACTGTATCGCATATTTCTGCAACTATTCCTAAATCGTGTGTTATTAATATTGTGGAGGTATTGAATTTTTTAGATAAGCTTTTAATAAGTAATAGTATTTGTCTTTGAATTGTAACATCAAGAGCTGTAGTAGGTTCATCTGCAATTAATAATGATGGGTGACAACTTAGGGCCATTGCAATCATAACTCTTTGTCTCATTCCTCCTGAGAATTGGTGTGGGTAATGTTCTATTCTCTCTTCTGCATTTATAACTCCGACTATTTTTAACATTTCTATTGCTTTCTGTTTTGCTGTCTTTTTATCTAATTTTTGATGTAGTATTATTGTTTCTTCAATTTGTGTAGATATTCTTAAGTATGGGTTTAGAGAAGTCATTGGATCTTGGAATATCATTGCTATTTTATTGCCTCTGATACTTTGAAGGTCTTTTTCATTAATTTTTAGTAAGTCTTGTCCTTCAAATAGTATCTCTCCACTCTTGTATACTGTTGTGGCTTCGGGTAGTAGTTTTAGTATAGCCATACTTGTTACGGATTTTCCACTACCGGATTCCCCAACAATAGCCCTAATTTCTCCTTTTTTCATTTTTAAGTTTATGTTGTTTACAGGATATATTGTTGTATGCTTTAATTTAAACTCAATTGCTAAATCTTTTATATTCAGTATATAGTCTTCTTGCACCTAAACCCTCCTAAAGGTTGTCTTTTGGATCAAATGCATCTCTTAATCCATCGCCTAGAAAGTTCATAAATAGTAGGAATATTGTCATGATTGTAGCTGGGATAAAAATTTTCCATGGGTATTCAATAAAAGTAGGGATTCCATTTTTGATTAATTCTCCCCAGCTGGTCATTGGTGCTGATATTCCAAGACCCAAAAATGATAAAAATGATTCAAGCATAATGAATGATGGAACATTCATTGTTGTTATGATTATTATCATTCCAAAACTATTAGGAATTAAATGTTTGAATATCATTCTTGTATTTGTTGCTCCTAGTGTTCTGGCTGCCTGTATAAACTCAGATTTTGCAAGTGATTTTACTTGTCCTCTTACAATCCTAGAAATTGTTAGCCATGAAATCATGCTAATTGCAATAAATAATCCTATGACATTTCTTTCCATAACAGTCATTAAGGTTATTATGACGAGTAAAGTGGGTAAAGCATAAAGGATTTCTGTTATTTTAGTGATTATCCTATCGATAATACCACCAAAGAATCCTGCTGTTGCCCCTATGATTGTACCTATAATCATAGATATAAATGCGCCAATAAAGCCTACAGATATTGATATTTGGCTTCCTTGTATTATTCTTGCAAGCAAGTCTCTTCCAAGACTGTCTGTTCCTAGTAGATATATTCTTTTGTGTATTTTGATTTCTTGTCCATCAATTGTTTGGACTTCTGTTTCTATTTTTCTTTTTATCTCTTCTAGTTTTTTTATTTCTTCTTCATTTATTGTACGTTTTTCTTTTGCTGCCAATCTTTTTATAAAATTATATTCCTTTTCATACCAGAGCTCTCCTGCATACTGAAGAGATGGGGGCAAATCAGCATGTTCTACTACTTGAGCATAGTATTTGTATATTGGTAATATTGGTTGGAGTATTGCAATTAGTATGTAAAAACCAATAATAAATATACTAATAAATGCAAGTTTATTTTCCTTAAATCTTAACCAGGCTCTTTTATTTGCTGTTTGGGTATTGACACAGGTATCTTCTTGTTTTTCATATTTGCTCATTTTGTTCTCCTATGTTCTTGGATCAAGCCTTTTATAAGCAATATCAGATGCTAAGATTGAGATAAGTAATATTGTTGAATATACTAATAATAAACCCATGAGTAATGGATAGTCTCTGTTTAGAGATGATTCTATTGTGAACGTGCCCATTCCAGCAATTCTGAATATTTGTTCAATAACCATACTACCAGAAATTATACCGGCAAATGCAGGACCTATGTAACTTATTAGAGGAAGCATAGAGCCTACTAACACATGTTTTCTTATTATTACATTGAAGCTTAGTCCTTTAGCTTTTGCTGTTCTTACGAAATCGCTTTTTAATATTTCTAACATAGAACCTCTGATAATGCGTGTAAAAATAGCTATCCATGGCAAACTCATTGTTAGTATTGGCATAACTAAATTTGTAAGACCTCCGCGTTCTGAAATCCATCCAGAAGTATAAAATAATCTTAACTTTACAGACAAAAAATATTGTAAAATAGGACCAACTACAAATGTTGGTACGGAAATTCCAAATATTACTATTAATCTTATTATGTAGTCGGTGCGGGTATTTTTTTTAATTGCCGCTAATGATCCTAGTAAAATTCCAAATGTGAGAGATATTATTAGGCTTATTATTCCAATTGTAAATGATTTAGGAAATCCTAATTTTATGTATTGACTTACATTTAAATCTTTCTTTGCCAATGATGGTCCAAAGTCCCCTTTTAAAAGGTTTGTGATATAATAGTAAGCTTGCATGTAAAAAGGTTTGTCAAGATGGTATCTTTGCATTAGTTTTTCTTTGATTTTAGGGTCAATGGGCTTTTCAGAATCAAATGGATTTCCAGGAGCAAGTCTCATTATTAAAAAACACAAAAAAGTTATTACTATCAAAGTTGGTATTGTTTCGAGTAACTTTTGGATGGTAAACTTTAGCATAACTGCTCCTCCTTGTTATAACAGAAAGATGTTTGCGTTATATAATTAATTATTCTAACACATGAGGTTGAATATTATTCAAAAAATCTTGAATTTATTCTAATTGCTTTGTAAATTAATATTTATATAATAAGTATTAATTACTTACATTGCAAATATTTGTCAAATCAAATCAATTTTTTATTTGAACAGATAAGATTAGTTTTTAGTTTGTTCTTTATACTGATATTTTGAGTAAATTTAATGGTTTTATGATTTGTATTTATACGCTTAAATCATTTTTTTTACTTTTGTTGTTAATATTTTTATATCAGTAGTCAAAGTTTTTGTAATTTTTGCGCCATAAGAGATGTTATTGTGGTTTAATAATCAAAATAAGCAATGTTGTTTTCATATCAAGATGAGATTAAAAAAATTAATTTTATCTAAATTATCATGTAAATACTATTAAGTATTTTTTCAATTCCGTTGTGTTTATAATATGTTATGTAAAAATTATGTAATTTTAGGTGCATTGTTAATGAACAGACATCCATTGAGATATTTTGAATAGATGCCTGTTGTTTAGTTATTCGATTCTTTTAAGTTCAAAGAAATTAAATCTTTCTGCAATGTTGGGTTTCCAACCAGTCCATTTATCATTTCTAAATAGATAATTTCCTGCATGTATGTATATTGGAGCTACGGGGAAATCTTTCTCTACAATTATTGCCTCGGCTTGCCTTAAAATTTCTTGTCTTTTAATTGGATCTTGTTCGAGATCGGATTGGTTTATTAGATTTTCATATTTTTCATTGAAGTACTTATATGAGGCAAATTGTGAAAATTCTTTTTGGAATAGACTTAAGAATGTTAATGGATCTGAGTAATCACCTAGCCACCCGGATCTTGCAATTTCATAATCTCCTTTGTGCTTAGTTTCTATAAATGATGTCCATTCTTCATTTTCAAGTTCGACTTTGATGTTTAAGATATTTGCCCATTGATTTTGAATAAATTCAGCAATTTTTTTATGACTTTCATTTGTATTATATTTAATTTTTAACTGAGGAAAATTTGCACCATCAGGATAACCAGCTTCAGCCATTAGTTGTTTTGCTTTTTGTGGGTCAAACAATTTTAATTGTTTTCCGTAAGAATAATTATGAAAGTTTGGACTAATATTTCTTGTAGGAATAGCCCCGTTAGCCAAAACTTTTGTTGTTAATGCTTCTCTATCAATAGCCAGAGTTAAAGCTTCTCTAATCTTTACATTATCAATAGGTTTGATTTGTGTGTTAAATGAGAAGTAGTAAATACCATTGATAGGGGATGAGTAGTAATCGTTTCTTAGTTTTATTTCTTTCATTAAGTCAGCTGGAATGGTTAAGAGTGCATCAATTTCATTATTTTCATACATTCTATAAGCAGTTGATATATCATTTATTGTATAGAATATAATTTCTTGTAATTCAACGTCTTGAGCATTAAAGTATTTGTCGTTTTTTATAAGTGCTATTTTTTCGTTGGGTGTTCTTTCCTTTAGTTTATATGCACCACTTACTACCATATTTTCAGGCTTTGTCCAATCTTTTCCATATTTTTCAATGGTATGAATTGGTACTGGAATGAAAGATTGGTGTACCAGCATGTCAAGAAAATAAGGTTTGGGGTTAATAATAGATATTTCTAGTGTTAATTCGTCTATAGCTTTAATACCAAGCTCAGATTCCGAAATTTTGCCCTCAAAGTAATCTTCTGCGTTTTTTATTGTTGACTTGAGCATACCCACATAATTTGACGCTGTTTCTTTGTTTAATATTCTAAGATAAGATTTTTTAATACTCTCAGCAGTAATAGGAACCCCGTCACTCCAAACAAGATCTTTTCGTAAATAGAATGTATATACAGTGCCATCATCAGATATGTCCCAAGATTGAGCTAGCCCTGGTTTATACCCACCAGTTTGTGAATCTCCGATTACTATGCCACTAAACATTTGTGAGGTTATAGTTGCACCTATTTTATCTTCAGTTAGCTGAGGATCTATTGATTTAGGTTCTCCTTCTATGTTAATTTTGAATGATGAATTTTCTTTGCTATCGTCCTTACCACAGGATAATATGGTTATGAAAAGCAATATCATGAACATATGTTTTTGTATTTTCATTCTTTTAACTCCTATTTTCTTAAAATTAGTTCTGATTCAACTAAAATAGCTAAAAGTTTTCAAGGATTTTTTCTGTAAAATTTTTTTGTTGAACCTTTTAATTCATTTAGTGAAGATGTTAATTGTACCATAAATTATTTGTAAGTATAAAGGAATAATAGAGGCATATGGATGTTAGTCTGTTGTTGAATAGTTAAAGCAGGCATTTATTTTGTTTAAATTCTAAATAATTGCATGATGTTTGAGGTAACAATTTTAAGTTGGGAATGATGAACTTTTAGAAGATAGATAAAGGTGCAAAAATTTTTGGTAATTTTAAAATTGACGGTTAGGAGATAAAAACCACTTCTATAGTTTGTAGAGAAGTGGTTTTTCTTTTATGAGTATTGAAGTGTTAGTTTATTAACTTTAGATGGTTTTCACATTTTATGATTAACGTTTTCTCTTTTATATTTTATGTCTTCATAAAGATAAGCTTCTGAAACATTAGGAGTCCAGCCAGTCCATTTGTCATGCCTGAATAGATAGTATGATTTTAGTATTGAGAGAGGAGCTACGGGAAAGTCTTCTTCTACAATTATTGCTTCAGCTTGTCTTAAGATCTCTTGTCTTTGTATTGGGTCTTTTATAAAATTAGATTGTTCTATTAGATTGTCATATTTTTTATTTGAATACCCATATGCTCCAAATCCTTGATTTTCTGTTGTAAATAGACTTTCAAGGAATGTTAGTGGATCTGGATAATCTCCTGTCCATCCCATGAATGACATTTGATAATTACCTGTGGATCGGCTACTTAAGAAAGTATTCCATTCTTAGATTTCAATCTCAATATTAATGTTTAGTATTTTTTTTAGTTGTTCTTGTAAGAACTCTGCGGTTATTGCCATTCCATTACGTTGTGAGGTTTTATATTTAAGAGTGGGAAAGCCTGCGCCATTAGGATAACCAGCTTCAGCTAGTAGTTGTTGTGCTCTTTGTGGGTCAAATAATTTTAATTGTTTTCCGTAAGAATAATGATCAAATTGTGGAGTTAAGTTTCTTGTTGGTTTTGATTGACCTTTTAGATGAATCTTATTTAGTGCTTCTCTGTCAATAGCCAAAGTTAAAGCTTCTCTAACTTTTACATTATCAAGTGGCTTAATTGTGGTGTTAAATGCCATATAGAGTACTCTATTTATAGGATGAGAATAGTAATCATTTCGTATTCTAGCTTCATCTAAGTATTCTGATGCTACTTTAGTTAAAAAATCAACCTCATCGTTTATGTACATGTTATAAGCGGTGTTTCCTTGTACATGATAAAATATCACTTCATCTATTTCGACATTTGATGCATTATAATATTTATCATTTTTTTCAAGCACTATTTTTTCATTTGGGATTCTTGTCTTTAATTTGTATGCGCCACTTACTACTATATTTTCAGGATTTGTCCAGGCTTTTCCATATTGTTCAATCGCATGCACTGGTACTGGTATAAATGTTTGGTGTGCTAGCATATCAAGGAAATAAGGTTTTGGAGCAACTAAAGTTATCTCTAGTGTTGAATCATCTATGGTTTTAATACCAAGTTCAGATTCTGGTATTTTACCCTCGAAATAATCTTTTGCATTTTTTATTGTTGATTTTACAATATCAACATATTGTGAGCCAGTTTCTTTATTTAAAACTCTAAGGTAAGACCTTCGAATTCCTTCAGCAGTAATAGGAACCCCATCACTCCAAATTATCCCTTCTCTTAAGTGAAATGTGTATACAAGTCCATTATCGGATATGTCCCAAGATTGGGCTAGTCCTGGTTTATATCCCCCAGTCTGTGTATTTCTTGTTGTTAACCCCGAAAATGTGTTTATAATTACATTAAGTGATTGGATAGAAGTAGCAAGTTGAGGGTCAATTGAGTCAGGCTCAGCTTCGTTTGTTACTCTAAATGTAATCTTATCTTTTTGTTCATCTCCGGAACAGGAAGTTAGCCATATGATCAAAAAAGATAAAAAAATTATTGTCTTGTATTTCATAACTGATTTATTCTCCTTATAAATATTTTTTATTTTTCTTTTGAATTATTCTTGTTAACATACTTGAATGGATTTTACTTTAATTTGCTAAATAAATAAAGTATAATTATACAAAATGTTTACGTGTGCGTATATTCAATGCAGTATTTTTGATTTTCTAGTATATTCTTTTTCAAGAACTTTAAAGGATGAAGTTTGATGTTTATATTTAATGAGAGTTTTAACAAATATTTTAAAGGTATTGAGAATGAATTATTTAGTAGGTTTAAAGACATTGAAAAGATAAATTTTTTAAATAATTCTTATCATGAAGCAGATTCTGTTAGTAGAAGCTTGGTTGATACAATGATTAAAAGACTTCTTAAGACTAATTCTACCATTGTTGGTATTCAGAATATTGTAAGTCTTTATGAAAAGTGTAAATCTGGTAAGTCTTCAATTATATTAATGGAACATTATAGTAATTTTGATTTTCCTTGTTTTCAGTTTTTGCTTAATAAGATGGATTGTAAGGAAGTTTCAGAACATATTATTCCTATAGCTGGTGTTAAACTTTTTAAAGATAATTTGTTGATTAAAAGCCTTTCTTTGGGTTATAGCGTAATATTTATTTATCCTCCACATGCATTTATTGGCGTTGATCATGAGACTGTTAGGGAGAGACGGATTTTTAATGCTAATTCTATGAGATGTATTGCAGATAAAAAAAATAGTGGATATATAATTCTTATTTTTCCAACAGCTACACGATATAGGAAGAATAGACCTGAGACTAAAAAAATAATTTCAGAAATGGCAAATTATTTTAAGCTTTTTGATTATTTTATAATGGTTGGTATTAATGGAAATATTCTTGAAATTTCCTCAGATGAGGATATGTCTTGTGATGTTTTTAAAGAAGACATTCTTGTGTATAATGCAACTGAAATATTAGATGTAATTGAATATAAAAATTCAATTTTAGAGCAGTTAAATCGTGAAGGTTTAGAACCTACAAAAGAAATTTTAGGTGCTAAAATTGCTGATGATTTAGAGAAACGTTTCGAGGGGCTTCATAAAGATGGGGCTAAGATATATAATGACTTAATTTAGGGTTCTGATTTTAATATGCCTGATATAGAGAAAATAAATAAGTTTAAAAAAGAAATGCTAGATAATATTGCCGATGAGAGGGCTAGTAAAGAACTTTCTGGCATTAAAATGGATATTGAGCCTCCAAAAGATGGCGAGCTTATTGTTCCTTGGGAAAATAAGGAAGAAGTTTTTGATTCAGAAGGAGATTCTGATGATGAGCTTGATTTAGATGCTATTCTTGGTGAGCTTGATAATGAAGAAAAAGAGAAAGGCGTTTCTAATGAAAACGATATTGCAATTTTGAAGGATTCTAAAATAGATATTGATCCTGAGTTTAATACATTAAATAATGATTTTGATGTTTCAGATTCTAATTTTGAAGCAAACCTTGCAAAGGTTCTTGATGATAATTCTATTAGTTTAGATGATGCTATTAGTTTAGATTTAGATGTAAAGAATGATTTGTCTTCAGGTTTATTAGACTCGGATGAGTCTTTTGATAATGAAGTTAATGCTAATAATTTGAGTCATGAATCTTCAAATAATAGT
This sequence comes from Borrelia coriaceae, assembly GCF_023035295.1. Classification (NCBI taxonomy): domain Bacteria; kingdom Pseudomonadati; phylum Spirochaetota; class Spirochaetia; order Spirochaetales; family Borreliaceae; genus Borrelia; species Borrelia coriaceae. Next base: position 337,321 of record NZ_CP075076.1, on the reverse strand, counting down.
AATGATGAGTTTGATCTTGAAAATATGATTGGTAGTCTGAATGGATCAAGTAATATTCCTGATGGATCAGATGAAGCAGGTGAGCAGTTGGGTATGTCTGATCACGACGAATCTGTTTTGAATGAGGGTTCTGATAATTTTAGTTCTGGTGAAGAGAACAATTGGTCTGATCTTGCAGATGATTTGAAATTTTTAGAAGATGATACAAAAAAATCCTCAAGTAACTATAATTTTAAAATTAATTATCCTTTGTTTTTTAAACATTTGGATTCCTATCCTAGAAATTTAAGGATTGCTATTGCTGAGGCTTTAATGCTAGATAATGTCTCTAGGTATAAGATTGAAGCATTAATTGAACTTGTTGAGCAAAATAATAAAGGTCTTAAGTTTATTGCTAAATTTGTCGGAGATATTGTTGGACGTTCTGTCAAATTGCCTGTTATGTATTATAAAGCAGAGGAATTTAGCAAGCTTGAAAAGAAATTTAGCTATAGACTTTCTAAAGCTTTAATTCCAATATTCAAAATAGCGTCCTTTTTTATTATTGTGACCTTTTTTTCTTTTTATTTTTTAGTTGATGTTATGTTTTTTTATATTGCATCTGATAGAAAATATAAAGAGGGTCTCTCTTACATATATGAAAATAAGAGAGAGCTTGCTAAAGCTATTTTTAGGGATGCGTATTATATGAGACCTAACAAAAAGTGGTTTCTAATTTATGCTAAGGCTTTTGAAGATGTAAGAGATTTTGATAGTGCTGAGGAAAAATATGAAGAGTTATTAACTATTGCTCCATTTTCTGTGGATGCTTCTAAAAGAAAACGCAAAAATTTTGATAGGGATGGGTATTTAGCTTATGCTTCTATGAAGACGATGCTTGGTGAGTATGCTGATGCAAATGCGATTTTAGATGAGGTTATATCTTATGATATTTATGATTATGAAGGATTAATGGCTAAGGGCGATAATTATTTTCAGTGGGCGCAAACGGATCCTTTGTATTATAGAGATAGCATTAATAATTACACTATTTTGCTTTCTAAGTATGGAAGTAAGAATGAAGTTTTGTTTAAGCTTTTTAATGCTTATATTGAGGCTGGTGCTGAGAGAGAAGCTGAAGATGTAAATTCTTTTATTAAGTTAAATGAGGGATTAGATATTGATGAAGTAGTTTATACTAAATATGCTAAAAAATTGATAGATAAATATGTTGAGTTTACAATCTATAATAAGAGAGTAAATATTCTATCTAGGAATTTGAAATATTTTAGTTCTCAAATGAATTTGCTTAATAAAGAATTTTCTAGTTTTAAGGCCGGTGATGGGAAAAATGTTTCTAATGTTTTAAATGATATTAACCTTAACTCAGAAATTGAATATATTCTTAGAAGAGTTTTATTTAAAAATCCTGGTTACAATAAGGCTCTCTTTGAGAGTGGTAGATATTTTTATTATATGGGTGACCTTAAAAAATCAGAAGGATATTTATTGACAGCTTTAAGTAGTTTTAGAGAAGAAGATTTAGTTGACAATTTTGCTGACAAGATTATTGCTTATAGAATTTTGTCAGACATTTATGAGAGAGGAAATGATGCGCTTAAGGCAAGTAATATTGTTAATCTGGCTTTAAATGATTATGATTTTTTTAAAAAAAATGGCCTTGTTAAAGTCTCTAAGGAGCTTGCATTAATTTATGAAAAGCAAGGGGATATTCTTAGAACTTTAAATGGTTTTAAATCAGCTATATCTTCTTATAAAATGGCAATAGATGAGGGAGTTAATTCACCAGATATCCATTATAAATTAGCATTGCTTAATTATAAGGAGAATAATTATAAAGACGCATTGACTTGTTTATTCAGAGTACAAAACATGTCTGGTTTTGCAAATTGCAATAAAGTTTTAAACTCAATTGCATCTGTTCTTTATAAAATGGGTGATTTTGAGGCTGCTAGGAGTTATTACTTAAGGATATTGCAAAATTTAGAATCAGAAAAGTCTAGCATTTTAAATTTTAAACCTAAGGGGAATGAGCATCATAGAGATTTATTGATAAAAGAAATTGAGATTTACAATAATCTCGGTGTTGTTGAGATAAGATCATCTCTTGGCGATAAGGTTGGCGCTAGTATTGTTAGAGATCATGATCTTTTTGACTCTGGGATTGCAAATTTGACTGAATCTTCTAGAATATTTGATCTTTTAAATCGTGATGATGATATGGTAAAGAGTGTTAAAAAAGATCTTGCTAGTTTAAATCTTAGAAGCATTTTTAAGAATAATTTTATTAGTTCTAAGATTTTGTTTTATGATAATTTGGCCGATAATCTTTAAATTTTTAGTATTTTGTTAATTTGAGGCATATAAGGTTGCCTAATTGACGTTTAAGGGTTTATATGAAAAAAGCTTACTTTATTATTTCCTTATTCATTGTATTTAATTTGTTTCCTTCAACAGATGAGCACTTAAGTATTAATATTGATGATGTGTATGTTGAAGCTCATGATGATGGCTTTCATCTTTTTATTAGGAAAAAGCCAAATATTAAATCAGTTATTTTAACTGAATCTTTTGAAATACCAGATAAGAGTAAAGATATTTCTACTTATTCATTTAGAACATTAGAGTATAATAGGATTAATGGGGATGAGATTAGAATTTTAAATGGTAGAGTCATTCAAAATAGACAGCTCTTATCATTAACATCTTCTACACCTATTCAAAATAGAAAATTTGGAGAGGCTTTTCATATCTTAATACCTAAGAAATTGAGATATGGTTTTCCTAATTTTTCAACAAGAAGCGGTGATATTGATTTAGAAGTTCTAAAGAAAAGGAAAGATCCTTTTTGGTTTTCAATTAGAACTTTTGAGAGAAAATATAATGATTATTTAGGGCGATATAAGGATAATGCTTATGAGTTATTCTTTGGAGACATTCAACGAGAAAGTGCAATTGAGAATGATGATTTGAAAAAAGAATTTTTTAGGTTTGCTGATGATGTTGTAGTTGCACAAAAGGGTCTTGATATTGTTGATAAAATAAAAGATGTTTTAGGGAAATTAGAGGATTCGTTTTCTGATTTAGATCTTGTTTTTGTTATTGATGTTACTGATAGTATGAAAAATCATATTGAAATTTTAAGAGAACACCTTTTTGATATGGTAGAACCTCAACTAAGTCGGTTTAGATCTTATAGAGTGGGTTTTGTATTTTATAAGGATTATCTTGAGGATTTTTTAACAAGATCTTTTGATTTTAATAGTAAGGAATATTTAAGTAATGTGCTTGAGGGTATTAGTGTGGGTGGTGGTGGAGATTATCCTGAAGCAGTATTTGAGGGAGTTAATGCTGCTGTTACTCAGTTTGATTGGAAAGCAGATAATAGATTTATTCTTGTGTTGGGTAATGCCCCCCCTCATGAATATCCTAGAGGACCTATAGTTTATGAGGAGGTTATTAGAGCGGCCAAGGAAAAAGATATTACAATTTATGGAATATTAATTAAATAGTGGTTTGCATTAATTGTGTATTATGGTTTTTTTTGTTGATTTTGTATTTTATTTATTATCTTTTTAGATAAGGGGATGATCCATTTGGGTGTTTGTATATTAGATTGTATTAATTCTTCAAAAAGATTTTTTGCTTTGTCTTTTTTATTTATCACATAGTATATGAATGCGATTTCATACTTGCCTGTGGCAACGATGCTTTCATTTTCTTTGTAATTTTCAATCATTTTTTCATATACTTTTAGAGCAGATTTATAATCATTTATACTTGTTGCTTTTTGAGCTTCCCTTAAGTAAATGCTGTGAGGAGTTTCTTTTGTAAGTTGTTTGTCCAAGTGGGCTGCTGTGTAGCATGAGATAAGTAGGCTATTTGTTAATAATATTAATTTTTTCATTTTTGGTTCTCTTCTTTTGTAAGACAGATTTATTTAGATTAATTTTATTAAATATAGAAAAAGAAAACAAGCTTATGCTTATTTTCTTTTTTGTCTTATTTAGAAGGGATTATTATTTTCCAATTTTCATGTATTAAGTCTGGATTTTGTATTTTTTGTCTGTTTGCAAACCAAATTTTTGGCCATAGATAGGGGTCGTTGTACAATTTCTTAGAAATGCCCCATAAGGTGTTTCCAATTTTAATTATATATAGTTCCTTGCTGGCATGACTTTGGTAGGCTTTTAGATATCTTGCAGAATCTAAGAATAGTTCATTTGCGAGTCTAAGGTTATTAAGCTCTTTAGCTTCAACTCCTTGTTCCCATAGTTGTCTGGCTTTCTCAATGAGTTGGAGTGTTTTGAATTTATTTGAATCTGATGAATCTGATTCTTTCATTTCCTTAGATTCTTCTTCATAAGCCAGTATTAGTGCATCTATTTGTCCAAGTAAATAAGTTTCACCTTGTGAGTCTAGGAGATTTATACGTTCATCTTTATCTTTAATTAGTGCTCTTCCATTCCATGGGGATGGTTTAATAAGTTTATTGTCGCTGTAAATAGGGAGATTAGAAGCAGCTTCCAGTGCTTTTAGTTGTTTATACATTCTCTCTTCCGTTTCCTTAAAAGCCCTTGCTTCTTTTGCCTTTTTAGCAGTTTGTTGTGCCTTGTTAAATGCTTTACTGTACATTCCAAGGGCACTTTCGATATCGTACATCTTGTATTTTCTTGTTGCTTCGAAATATAAGTTATTTACCTCATCGATTTCTAATGGAATCCATATGTATGCTTCATTAGCTTCAGCATCATTTAAATATTTTTCAATGTTTTCTTTCAAGTATTTTATTTTTTCTTTTTTTTCTATTGTATCTTTTGCAATATTTCTATACCTTTCTAATGCTTTTAGGGCAATTTCGTTGCCTTTTTGAATCATATCCTGTTCAAATTGTTTGTGCATCTCTTTTTCAAGATTTTCAGCTTCATTAAATTCCTTGGAATAAAAAAGATTGCCCCTTTCTTTTATTACATCATTTTTTATGTTGTCAATGTTTCTTTTTATATCTTCAGCATTTGTAGTTGAAATTTTGGAGTCTGAATTTTTTTTATCTTCTGGAGGGGTTTTACATGAAATTAGGAGAAGAGCAAATACAAATAGTATTGAAAATAGTAACTTGCTTTTTTTTATCATAAATACATCCTTCTTATGTGATATTGATTATACAAATCAAGAACTTTGTTTTTTAGACATCAATTTTTTTATCTTTGCATAAAGCCTCTCATTAGTATATTATTACACAATACGACATTATACAATTTTTTACTGCATATGTTATGTTCTATTTTTATTGTATCAATGTTCTAACTCTTATTTTTAATATGCCTTTGAAATATTGGCATTTCCACATGTGCCTTCTTCTGGCATGGTTTCACATGAAATTAGTGAAAGAGCTAGTATCAATATTATTAAAAATGCTAATTTGTTTTTTTTCATAATAAGTACATCCTTTTGACATAAAATTGATCATAATAAATTGTAACTTTATTAAGCTTTAAATTTTTTTAAATTATAACGTATTTTTCATTTTTGTTAAAGTTAGTAAATATTTTTAAAAAAGATATAATTAAGCTTATAAAATTGTAGAAAAGAGGAGAATTTGATTTTGAAATCATATATTATGATCCTTTTATTTTTATTCTTGCAAGTGTCGTTATTTTCTCAAGTAGCATCTATTAAAGAAATTGAAGGGCAGGTGAGTATTATAAGAAATGCTGTTCCTGTCAAATTAGTTTTGGGTGATGAAATTTTTGAATATGATTTTATTGAAGTGGGAGATAATTCTAAAATTAAAATAGGTTTATATGGAATAAATGGTGTTTCATCAGATTTAATCTTGTATTCTAATACGTATAGTCTTATTTGTTATTCTTCTCTTAAAGATGTTCAGGATGCAAAAATATATTTATTTAAGGGGAGTTTAGATGTGATTATCTATGAGGTTGTGCAAGGTTCTTCGTTTTCTGTAAATTTAAATAATTATTTTTTTATAACTGATTCTCCTACAAAATTTTATGTAAATTGTGAATATTTTAATAATTATTTTGTTAGTGTTTTTGAAGGCGTTATTAAACATTATAATAAGGAAGAATATTGGATTTCAGCAGGAACTAGTATGTTACTTTGGGATGATAATTCTTTTTTATATAAAACCAGTGATTTTGGATCGCAAAATATAATTCAAAATTTAAAAGAGATGTCTCGTAAAAATTTTATTTCTCTAAGTAATAGTCGTTTAACTTATATATTTGCAAAATATATTGAAGATAGCTTTAGGTTTGATTTTGTATATGATTCTCTGGTAAGAGATCCTAAATTTAATACCATATATTCAAAGTGGAGTTTAGAGGATAAAAATTATACCTTAGGAAATAGGATTGACATGATGAATGATATCAATTATTTAAGAGGTCGTATAGGTATTCTTTTTAATAATTTTATTTATTTAGCCAATGTGTTCTTTTTTATAGAAGATATTGTTAAGCATTCTTCTGTTGTGTTTGATAAAATGAGCATTCATGGAGCTGTTTTAAAATTTTTCGAAAATTATGAAAAGAATCGATTGTCTTTAACAAATAAGTTTTTCAAAACAATTCATTCTTTAAAAATGTATTTAGTTCGTACTAATGGTGATATTCCTAGTAATTTAAGTGTTAATGAATTTTATTTATTAAAGCCCAGAGAATTTTGATAAGTATTTCAAATGTTTAATATTCATCTCTTGAAAATTAGTAATTTTAATTTTTATTTGGATTATTGCTTGTATTGGGTTTTTGTTGGTAAACTTTTTATGATATTGTCTCAAAGCTAGTTGTTTAGGGTCAAATTAAGCAGGATTGAATGATAGAATTGGACGTGATGTATGCTTTTATGATATCTTCTTTACAAATAAACTTTTTTGAAAAAAATTGGTGTGTTGTGAATTTTAGGTTTTTAATTTTATATCATTTTATTTTTTTAGTAATATTGATTTCATTTCATAAGAAAAAGGTGTTTTGTTTCTGTGAGTAGAGATCTTTTTTTAAGAATTTTTTGTATTTTCATTTCATTAGTTTGTTTATTTCTATTTGTTTATATTACTTTTTTTAAAGTTAGAGAATATAAGTCTTCATATAGTAAGAAAATTGCATTGTTTATTCCTGGTATCATTAGTGGTTCTCCTTCTTATAAAGCAATGTATGACTTTTTAATTGAATTTAGAAAGAATAGGATTGATATTGAGGTTAAATTATTTGAAGCTGGTTTTAATCGACATGAATGGATAGAATTACTTGAAAAGTTATTAAATTCTAAAAATTATGATTTTTTGATAACGACAAATAACGTAATGCAAGGAATTATTGATAAAATTTCTCCAAATTATCCTTATACTAAATTTTTGCTTTTTGATTCTTTGGTTAAAAATACTAATCCCCAAGTATATTCGCTCTCTTATAATGTTGCAGAAGAAGCTTATATTTTGGGATATTATGTGGGTTTATTTTTAAAAAGTTCTGATTTTTCCAATAAGAATGTTGCCTTGATTGCTGGACAAGAATATCCTGTTATGAATAATTATATTTTTCCTTATTTTAAGAGTGGGATTAGTGAGGTGATAGATTCAGAAGTGTTCTTTAGAACTTTAGGAAATTGGCATGATAGCAATAGGGGAAAAGTTTTATCTGACTCTTTAATTTTAGATTCAGGGGTTTCTGTAATTCTTCCAATTGTGGGTATAGCGATTGAAGGAGTTCTTTCATCGGTTCGTGAACATGGTGTTTTTGCTGTTCTTTTTGATGGTGAAGATTATTTAGATAATAAGGAGAATATTATTGGTTCAGGTATTACAAATCAAAGGTTTTATTTAGAAAAAGTCTTAGATAAGGCTCTTAAAGGAGAGATTAAATATGGCACTTATAAGATTCTTGGTTTTAGAGATGGGGGAGTTTCATTTAATTTATTAAATAAGTTTTATGTAGAGAAGACTGATTTGAATCTTAAAAAAAGGCTTGAAGAAAAGATAAGAGAGATTAATAATACTGAGATCAAAATCAATTTAGAATGATTTATGGTAGAGTTTAGAAATGTAGTAAAATCTTTCCCAGATATTGAGGAACCTATTCTAGATAGTGTCAATTTAAGAATTGAAGAAGCTAAAGTTTTGACTATAGTTGGGAGGAATGGGGAAGGCAAGAGTACTTTATCAAAAATTATATCTGGGTTTATGCATTTTGATAGTGGTGATGTATTTGTAAACAATATTAGACAGAAAAATTGGAATGTGGATGTAGCAAAGAGTAATGGCATTTATATTGTCTCTCAGGTTCCAAAGTTTTCTATGAACTTGAAGGCTTGGGAATATCTTAGTATTTATTGGTTTGATTCTCGATTTTTTATGCCAATGAGTAAATCTAAGACCTATAGATACTATAAATGGCTTAGGCAATTTTATAATATTGCTTTTGATCTAGAAACCAAGATACAAGATTTGAATATTAAAGAGATATATTTTTTGCTTATTATCTCTTCCCTTAAACCAAATGCGAAGATCATTATTTTTGATGAAAGTATTGCTTATTTTTCTCAAAAAGAGGCTAGAGAATTTATTAAATTGCTTCAAGGCCTTAAAAAGGCAGGTATTACTTCTCTTTTTATTACGCATAGGGAGATTGGAGATGCTATAAAGTTTAGTGACGAATTTATTATTTTAAAAGATGGAAAATGTTTTAAAACAATAAATAAAGAACTAATACTTAGCAAGCTTGAAATTACTGCCGGTAATTTTATTACTACAAGTGTTAGGCGTGGTGGGCCAAACGAAGATTTTATAAAATTTAGTTTGTTTTTTGAGGATTTCTGGAAATATGATATTAGTTTTTCGTTAAAAAAAAGAGGGGTTTTAGGAATTATTGCAGAAGAGGCTGTAATAAAAACATGGGAAAAATTATTTTTAGGTGAAATTTCATTTGTGGGATGCATAAAAATTAATGGGTATAGATATGAACATATTAATTTTTATGAGATAAAGGCGGGTTTTTTGCCTTTGGGAATTGGTAATTTATTTGCTGATAATATGACTATATTGGATAATTTTTTATCCAAAATAATGAGTTTTGAAAATGAAGTGTTGATTAAGCAGTCTACTATTAATAAACTTAAGAGATTTTTAAAAAACGGTATGGGATATTGTGATAGCAAAATACTAAAGACTTTTTATTCTAAGCCTTTGGAGTTTTCATGTGGCACTTTAAAAAAACTTGCTCTTTGTAGAGAAAAATATATTACAAAGAGTTTTTTAATTTGTTTTTCGCCTCTTAGTAATTTAGACTATAGGGCATATAGAGAGACATCTAATTTTATTCGTAATTTTTCTAATGAGAAGCCTGTACTTTTGATTACTCCTAATTTGGATGAACTATTTCTTTTATCTGATGATGTTTTAGCAATCAAGGCTGGTGAGATTGTATTGAGAGAGAGCAGGGAATGTATTGACAAGACTATTTTAAAGGAAATGTTGTTTATATGAGAGCATTTAAAAAAGAATATATTTTGTTAATATTTTCACTGAGTATTTTAATTATTGGTTATTTTTTTAATGGTTTTTTTTGTTTTTCTTATATGAAAGTAATGTTGTGGAATTTTATGTTGCTCTTATTAGTTGCAACAGGAATTTCAACTTGTGCTAGAAGTAATAGCTTGACTCTTGGTGATGAGGGTCAAGTTTATTTCGGGGCATTTTTATCATATGTATTGTGTGAATTTTTTGGGCTTACGTACTTTAATTTTGTATTAATACTTATTTTAAGTTCATTTTTAGTTGGTATTATAGGCATTATTCCTTTTTTGTTAACATTCTTTTGTGGTGTAAATGGAATGCTTACAGGTCTTTTAATGTCTTATGGAAATCAGAGATTAGTTGATGGATTTATATCAAAGCTTTTGGGCTCAAATGGACTTTTAAATCAGACAAGAAGTATTGATAAGATATTCTATCTTGATGCTGCTTTGCCATATTTGATTTTATTTAGTATTTTAGTTTGGGGATGTTATGTATTTATGCATAAGAGAACTATTGTAGGATTAAAACTTGAGATATTGAGTGATAGGAAACCTTTGAGCAAGTTTTTTAGTATTAATGAGTTTAAGTATAAGTTTTGTACAGTTTTTGCCAGTGCTTTTTTAAATGGACTTGTGGGTTCAATATTTTTAATTTTTTTTAAAAATTATTTGTTTTTAGGATTGACTTTTGGACTTGGTTGGAATGGGTTTGTTGTTGCTGTAGTGTCGGGATTTAATTATGTATGTGTATTGTGTTTTAGTTTATTTTTTGCGATGCTGAATGAATTTAATAATTATCTTAAAATCAATTATTCGTTTAAATTTGAGTTTATTGGTTTATATCAGGCTGTATCAATTTTTATTTCATTGTTTTTAATTAATTCAGGTAAAAGGTAAATGTTTGGTATTTTTTTGCATTCCATAGTATTTGCGTATTTGGCTCTTGGAATTCTTTATACCGAAAGAATAGGACTTCTAAATATATCTGTTGAGGGCATTTCTTTTTTATCTGTTTTTCTGACATCGCTTTTTATTTATTTGGGGTATGGAATAGTTGCTTCAGTGATTATTACAATTTTTATTAGTCTGATCTTCGGATTTTTTTTATCTTTTCTTGTAAAAAATGGTTATAACATTTTTATAACGGGTATAGGGATTAACATGTTTTGTTATTTTTTAGTTAGGGTGTTGATGAAGGCTAATTTCAATTTTATTCTAGGATTTAGTTTAAATATTGCCAATAATCTTGCTATTATTTTTTTTGTTTTATTTTTTTTCGTTTTTTTGACTTTCAGTATTTATATAATGAATTATTCAAAAGTTAGGGTAGTTTTTGAATTTATTCGTTTGAATGATTGTGAGAATATGTTAGGTGAACAAACTAGTAATTATTTTAAATCTTTTGCTATTTTTGTGTCCTTAATTTCAGCAAGTATTTCAGGTTCATTTCTTGCTATAAATTTTGATGTTTATTCTTATGATTTGGGGTTAAATAATGGTTGGTTTGCTATTTGTATACTATATATTGCATTTACAAATGCTTGGCTTATTTTACCAAGTGCATTCATGATGATATTTATTGAATATAAGTTTTTTAATTTTCAGGATTATGTAAATTCTTATTTTGCCCTTTCATTGCCCTTTTATGCGGCTATATTAATTAATGTATTCCTTTCGTTTTTTAGGAAAACTAAGTTGTTTTAGCAATATTATTTATCGAATTTTTGATATTTTTTAAAGCTCTAATTTGTAATTCTAAATCTTTAATTTTAATTTTGTTAAATTCATAGAAGGGCGCTTGTTTTATTATGGCTAAATTATTTAGAAAAATTGTAAATATGATGTCATCATATGTTTCTATTTGGAAAATAGTATTCATTATTATATTGAATATTAAATCTTCATCTTGTATAAAATGATATAATCCTTTTTTTACAATAGTGTCAATTAATATGTATATGTTGGTATTTAGTAGTTCTTTATTATTTTGAATAAATTGCATTATATAGTCCATTGAGTTTTTTGACTCTCCAATTAAAAAATATGCCCATGAGATGTCAAGATAATTTTTTGTATCTTTAAGATCAATTATCTGTAGATAAGTTTTTGCTTGTTCTATTGCTTGTAACCAGTTGTTCATCAAGTATTCTAATTCTGCGATTAGTAAATATGCATCAACTTGTTTTGGATCTTGATTTATAATTTGCATTAATAATGTTTTGGATTCATCATATTTTTTTAACTCTTTTAATAGCATTGATTTTGTATAAAGTTTGTCTATTTGATTTATATTGATATCTTTTGTAGAAATTGTTGCATAAATAGGAGTAGTGATATTTAGCCAAAATAGCATTATTGCATATCTTTTCATGAATTTTCCTCTTTTATTGTCTTGATAATGTTCATTATCATATCTTTATACTCGTTGATCAATGCGTATGAATCTAATTCTTCTATAAATTTGTTAAGGTATGATGTTGCAAGAGTTGAAGAATCTTTGATGGCACTTGATGAGTTAATCATATGGCTAAATTTTAATATTGCTTCTTTTGATTCATCTATAGGTTTATTTTTAATTTTGTCTAATTCTTGAATGATTTTTTTATCAAATAATTTTTCTTTTAAGAAGTATATTATGGGTAGACTTTTTTTCCCTTCAATTAAATCATCTCCAAACTCTTTGCCATTAATTCCGTCTTTAATGTTTTTGATATCATCCATTATTTGAAAACATGTTCCAAGGTTTAGAAATGTGTTATAAAGGTTTTTTGCTTTATTTACATTGTTTGTCAGTATTCCAGCTAGAAATCCAATCATTCCGAAAAGGCAACTTGTTTTAAGTTCAACTAAAGATATGTATTCGTTAATGTTTGGAATGTATGTTCCATTGTGCAATGCGATATCAATTCCTTGCCCTAGATGAAGATTTGAGAGAGTTGTAAAAAAATTTTCATATATTAATATTTTTTGACTTGATTTTAGGTTTGAGGTTTGTATTAATTTTGCAGGTAGAAAGTAAATTAAATTTGCTGTATTAATGCTATTATCTAGGCCGTAAGTTAGGTGAATGGCAGTTTTGCCTCGTCTTTTAATAGCTCCATCTTCTATATCATCAATAATTAGACTTCCAGAATGAGGTAATTCAAGTAGCATGCTTAGATTATATAAATTTTCAGTATTTTTATTGTTATATCCTAATGCATGTGCTAATAAAATCATTAACATTGGTCTTATTCTTTTTCCTCCTCTATTTATTATTTCAATCGCTGGAGCTTTAATTGTTTTGATTACGTTTTCTTGTATATTAAGTTTTAATTTTAACTCCTTGTCTTTAAATAGATTGAGAAAATGATCCTTTGAGAATATATTGTTAATGTTTTTTTCGATCTTATCTAAAAATGATTTATTTTGCATAATTATAATTATAATAAAAAGTATAATGATTGAATGTATTAAAGAGAATAGATATGTATGATATTGTTGATGAGTATTCACGAAAAGCTAAAAAAGAAGGATATCTTGCTAGGTCTGTTTATAAGTTAATAGAAATTGATAAAAGATTTTCTTTGTTTTCTTCTGGCAATGTATTGGATATTGGGGCAGCTCCTGGCAGTTTTTCGCAATATGCTTATGGTAAGCTTAAAGATGGAGTTCTTGTTGCAGTTGACCTTAATGATATAAACCTTGATTTTATTAGTAATTTTTATTTTATTAAAGGTAGTATATACATTAATGAGGTTTGTCAGAAAATTGAAGCTTTTGGCCCTTATAGTTTGATTATAAGTGATGCTGCACCTAAGACTACTGGTAATAGATTAGTTGATACAAGCAATTCTTTTGATTTGAATATGAAAATAGTCGAATTGGCTTCTAAAATTTTGGTAAGAGGCGGGAATTTATTGCTTAAAGTTTTTCAAGGGGGCGAAGAAGAACAGCTTTTTTGTAAGCTTAAGAATTGTTTCAAGCTTGTAAAGAAAATTAGACCTAAAGCTGTTCGGAAAAATTCCTTTGAAATTTATTTTTTATCTAAGGATTTTATTAAATTGGATACAAATGTTTAATTTGTTTAAGGGTGTTAGGATATGTCTTTAAAAGAAAAAGTTGTTGAGAAAAAGTCTTGCTTACAAGTTGCATGTTTTAAAATAGGTAAGGAGAGTTATGGTGTTGCAATAGAGCATATTAGGGAGGTAATTAAAGTTCCTTTAGAAAGCATATATGCAATACCTAATGTTCCTGATTATATTACAGGTATTTATAATCTTAGAGGGAGTGTTATTCCCTTAATAAATTTAAATATTAGATTTAAAATCCCTTCTGTTTATGTAACCGAAGAAGATAGGCTTTTAACAGGTTATTTAATAGTAAATATAAAAGATAAGCTTTTAGGAATATTTGTAGATAAAGTTTTGAAGGTAATTAGCTTTGATATATCAAAGGTGCAAGAACCTCCTGCGACTTTGCAAACTTTGGATAGAAAATACATATCCGGTGTTGTTAGGATTGAGAATGAAGAAAATTTTGATAGTGAATATTTAATTTTAATTGACATTGAACGGATATTCGACAAAAGTGAATTTGAAAAAATTCCATATAAGGAAAATAATGAAGAGTAAAGTTTTAATTTACGTCAATTACTCAAATTCAGATGCTGAGGTTCTTGCTTGTGAAGTACAAAAATATCTTGAATATAAATATGGTGTTTTAAGTTTATTTGCGGGGGGTGATAAATTCTCAGAGATATTGCCTGATGATAATTTGATTTTTGCAATAACTTTGGGTGGCGATGGTACGGTTTTATTAGCTAGTAGCTTGCTTTTGAAAAATGATATTGATATTCCAATTATTTCAATAAATTTGGGCAAAGTAGGCTTTTTAGCAGATATAAAACCCAAAGATTTTAAAGAAGTAATAGATAAGTTTTTTGATAACTCTTTAGTGATACATAGAAAGTATTTGCTTAGTATTAGTGCTTATGATAATGGAAATAATATGTTTACCAAGTATGCTTTAAATGATGTAATTATTCGTTCTAGCATTCTTAATAAATTGATTTATGTAAATCTTAAGGTTAATTCGGAAGATTTTCTCTCATATAGGAGTGATGGGATAATATTTGCAACTCCTACAGGTTCCACCGGATATTCTTTCTCAGCAGGTGGATCTATTTTAGAATCGGATTTGCAGGCTTTTATCTTAACCCCTATTTCTCCGCATTCTGTTTATAATCGTTCTTTTGTTTTTTCAATTGGGAGCAAACTTTCCCTTTCATTTCAGAAAGGGTATTCATTAAATTCAGCATCAATTTTCGTTGATGGCATTAATATTGGTAAATTTGGTGTTGATATTATTTTTGAGCTAAAACTTGATAATAAGAGTTTGCGCTTTGCATCATTTTGTACAGATACTTTTGTTAGAAGACTTAAAAATAAGTTATTATAATATGTGGCATTTGAATATGGATGTGGCTTATTTTGAAGTTTTTATATGTTAGTCGAACTTTTTATAAAAAATTTTGTTTTAATTAAAGATGTGTCTATTAAACTAAGTAATGGGTTAATAGCATTTACGGATGAATCTGGAGGGTATAAAATTTATTATTGTCATCAGTTTATTATTTGTTTGGTGGCAGAGCTAAAAGTAATATAATGATTGATAAAAAGCATGATTATGTTTTACTTGCTAAGTTTAGGATAAATGCTGAGGTTGGATATTCTCTATCTCCTAAGGGTATGTTAGTTTCAGAGTTTATTATACAAAGGGTAGTTATATTTGCATTTTCAGACAATCTTTTTAGTAATCATTATATTAATAATAAATCACTTTTTAGTATTATATTAAAGTCTATTTTTAATGTAGTAATTGAAATGCATTCTCGGAATCAGCGGTATTTAGTTTTGAAAAATCTTTCAAGTAATCTGACAATTTTGTGTAATTATGCTAGTTTAATTGTTCAATTTGAAAAATATAGGTTGGCTTATGAAGCATATGTTCAATATTTAAATGATTATGATGATTTTCTTTTAAAAGAAAAATTGCATAAGGATAGTATGGAAGAGAGTGAGAGGATAGTTGATGAGATAGACTTTTTTTTTCCTGCAATAGGTGAGGAAGAAATTTTAAAGATTAGGCCAGGGGAGCTTAATTGGTATGAATTTTTATGTAATGCACTCTTAAGATTAAGGGATATTTTAATCTTGAATGCTGGTGCTTATATTTTAAGTGATATAAAAGAGTTAATTTGTAATGCTGAGTATCTTTTAAGGATAAACAATAGTTATTTTGAACTTGTAAGTTGTCTTAAAAGTTCTTACTATGAGCCTAAAGATATTATCCAGGCTTATAGTAAGTATCTTTGTGGTGTTATTTGTGCTGATAAGAAAATTGAGTTTGTAGAGAATCGATTATATGATCTTTATGGTCTTAAGAAAAGAGATGGGTCAAGGATTGGGGATGTCATAACATTGAGGAAAACTTATCATGACATTGTTGATTTGTCATTTAATTTTGAGACTGAAAAAATGGGTATAAGACAGAAGTTAAATGGTTTGTTTGAAAGCGTAAAAAAATTGGTATCTGATATTTCAGGTATTAGACAATTTACTGCCTTGGGTTTTTGATTTGCAATAACTGGTATTTTGCATAAACTTAGTATGGTTGATGTAGAATTTTGTGTCATTCTCTAAACGGAAAATTAGATTAACAGGCATAGATGAGGTAAAATTTTAATCTCTAATAATATTGGTTTAGAAGCTTAACTAATTTATGAAGTTACATCTGTATGTGTGAGCTTGGGTAAGTATTTAAAGGAATTGTCAGAGAATATGCACATATTTGTGGTTACTTATCTTGCTAATATTGTATAAGTCTTGCAGAGGAGCATATTTTGATAAAAAAGTAATGTATTTGGAAACCAAGCTTTATGTTAAAGTTTTCTTTATTATTGGATAATGGTCATGTCTTAGAAGTTGTTTGAGTGGTTAGTGGCAATGTTAATAATATTAGCTTTAAACATGAGAAAAGCTTTTGAAAAGTAATAATTGATTATAAGTGGGTGGGGGTATTTATGGATTTAGTGCATAGTGAAAATTATCAAAAAATATTGTTTATTGATAATCTTATTTTGCAATCTTTAAAAGATATAAAACATATAAAAGAATCCGGCAAACTAGCACTGGATTCAGGTGTAACAGTTAATTTTATTAATTTGAACTTAAGTGTTTTAAGTTATATTGCATCATTAAATTATTTTTACACAAGGCCTCGATTGAAAGTTAATCATGATTTTCGCACAAATCTTTTTAGTTTTATTTCTGATTTTTCATTATTTGTAAGTCCTATCGTACTTATCTCTGTTAGCGAACTTATGAATAATAAATTTGTGCTTGATTTGAATCCTGAAGAGCGATTTTTGATTATTAAAAAATTGGGATATCTTATTGATTTGGGAATGTATTTTAGCAAGGGTGATTCTAAATCGATTCTGTTTTTAGAGGATGTATATCTTAAATTTATTGTTTTGGCTAAAAATTTTATTGATTTTAAAAATTTGTCAAAAAATTTAGTTATTGAGAGTCCTTTTTATAAGGTTCAGTTAGCCCACCTTGTTAAATCTTTGAGTCTCTTAGAAGAAGGGGCCTTTTTATTAAGGTCAAGATATGAATTAAATGGGGCTTATGGACTTTCAGATCAGATCTTAAGTTATATTAAGGCTGGGAAAATTTTGGCTACTGTTACTTCTCAAAAAGAAATAGCTGAGAAGTTTGCAAAATTTTATGAAGTTTGGTCTGTTAAATTTCAGGCAGATTTAGACAAAAGTAAGTGAGTTTGGGGGATTTTAATAAACGTGAATTTTTATAAGGAAAATTTAACTAAATTTAGGAAAATCAAATTTTTTTTGTTATTAATTTTTTTGTTGGTGATCATAGTAATAATTAATTCCATCTTGAAATCAACAATTGATATTTCAACCTTTTACAAGTTTAATCACTTTAAAAAGGCTGATAATTTGGTTGATGTTGTTCTGAAGAATAATATCTTTATTAAAGATATTATTTTAAATTTAGATCTAAGTAAATATTATTATCATATTGTAAGTGATCGTTTAGTAAGTTTTTCAGATTATTATTATGTGCTTAGAAGGTTTAAAAATAATTATTCTGTTTTTTCTAGACAGACAGATAAATTTTTGTTTTCTTTGTCAAATAAGGATTTTGTTTTTACAAAAGGTAATGTTGTTTTTGCTTTAAATAATCTATATAAAGCTTTAGAAGTTTATGGAGCAGATGGGAGGAATATATTATCTCTCAAGTTTATAGCTTCGATCTTAAGTATTGATTGTAATGATGATGTTTTGGCTTTAGGGCTCTCTGACGGTAAGACTTATGTATATAAACATGGAAAGATAGTTTATAGCAGTGATTTGTTAGGCGTTGGTTTGCCAGTTATATGTGTTAGGTTAAGTTTAGATAATAAGTATTTATGTATTCTAGTAGAGAATGAGGAATATTCTTTGAGGGTTATTAACTTAGAGAATGGACATAACCAAGTTTTATATTTAAAAAATTTAAAAATTAAAGATTTTAATCCTTTTTTTAGGATTGATCAATTTTATAATTTGTTTGTTGAGCTTCTAGACTCATTTTTAATACTTAATATTGAGAGTGGTAAAATTTTTAGAATTGATAATAAAAATTCTGTTCTAAAGGCCTCTTATGATCCTTTTTCTAGAGTCTATAGGATATATTTTTATGATTTAAATGATAATATAATCAATATAAGGGCTTATTCTGTAGATTTTTATAAGTTATCTGATAATATCTTTTTTAAAGATAAGGTAAATTCATATATTGAATTTAATGAAGGAATTTTATATTTTAATGATAATAATGATTTGAAATATTTAGGACTGTAGTTATAATGGTAATTGCTTTTCTCTTTTTTTGTACTTTTTCTAATTTATATGCATTCTTGGAATTTGGAAAAGGAGAGAAGTTTGATTTAGTTAGTGATTTTGGTGAATCCAAAGATGATACTTTAAGTATTGGGATAAAATTAAGAGCTTTAGATATACATTTTTCTATTTTTTCGAATAATTATAAGATTTTGTATTACAGGAATAAGATGAGTGAAAATGATAGAAGCGTTTTGATCATTTTTGATAAGGATTTGGGTTTTAATTTGGAATTTTTTGGTGATTTTTTATACAAGAATGATAAAGTGTTTTTAAAAAATAATAATAAAGTTTTTGATGTGGTAGTTATTGATCAGTATAGCGGGCAGGTAATTAATCCTTTATTTGTGATAAAGAATAAAAATAATTTGAATATTAATTCTTCCTTTTTATTGGGTAATATCTTTTTAAAGGGTAAGGATGATGCAAGTTTTGAGTTAAAAAGAGGTGTTGATCTAGGTTTGGAGTTGGGTAGTTATGGTCTTGTTTTGAATTTTTTGAAAAAGGATATTTCTGTTTTAAAAGATCTGCATGGTATTTATTATTTTGAAGTGTTTTTAAATAATAAGAGTATTTTTCGTGCTGATTTTCAAAGCATGGCTTTAAATGGTAATTCATATGTTGTTTTTAGAGATAAGGGTTATAATAATTTAGATGTTTTTAACATAAAAAAAGATAATGGAAATATTGAGATAAATAATCTTGAGTTTATTAGCGGTTACAATGAAATTAAGATCAAATATGGAGATGTTTATAATACTGAGAATAGTTTAATTTATAGGCTTACACTCAATGAGTGATATTTTGCATACTCCTGTACTTCTTGATGAGATTTTTAATCTTTTGGAGTCTTTAAATATAAGTGATGACTTTATTTTTGTTGATTGTACTCTTGGGGAAGGTGGGCATTCAAGTGCGGTTCTTAGGAAGTATCACAATATAAATGTGATTGGCATTGAAAGAGATGAGATTGTTTTAAATAGAGCAAAAGAGTGTCTTATAAAATTTAAGGAAAAGGTTTCATATTTTAATGTTTGGTTTGATGATTTCTTTAATGAGTATCCTTTAAATAGTAAAGTCAATTTTATTTTAGCTGATCTTGGGATTTCTATGTTCCATTACAAAATGAGTGGTAGAGGATTTTCCTTTTTTGAAGATGAAAGATTGGATATGAGACTTAATCCTAGTGATGGGAGTCTTAGTGCTTATGATATTGTCAATACGTTTGACAAAAAACGACTTGAAAATTTAATTTATGAGTTGAGTGGTGAACGTTATTCTAAGAGGATTGTTAAGTCTATATTAGATTATAGAAAGATTAAGAAAATAGAAACTTCAAGAGAGATAAGTGATATAGTTAGCAAAGCGTATCCTAGGATAAATCTTAAAATAAATCCAGCAACTAAGACGTTTCAAGCGTTAAGAATTTATGTCAATGATGAGCTTTTCCGTTTAAAGAGAAGTTTGCCTTTATGGGTAGAGAGTCTAGCAAGTAATGGGATCTTAGCTATTATTACATTTCATTCATTGGAAGATAAAATTGTAAAAGAGTTTTTTAAGGGTTTAAGTAAAGAACAATATTGTGTACTTACTAAAAAGCCCATAGTGTCAAGCTTTGAAGAGAAGAAATGCAATAATGCTTCAAGAAGTGCTAAGCTTAGAGCCATAAAAAAATTGTGTGAGTCAAATGAGCAAGATTGAAGTTAGATTATACTCTTTGTTGATTTTGATATTAACAATTATAATATGTCTAAATATTTATCTTAATTTTAGATATGCTGTAAAATTACGTGAGTTTGATGATTTGAATAATGAACAAAGTAATATTATTGATGAAAATCTTAGGTTGTTAACCATAATATATGAACTTCAAAGTATTGATAGGATAGAGGAACTTAGCCAAGATTATTTAAATTTAGAAAAAAAAGCTAATGAAGATATTAATGTTATTAAATAATAGGATTTATGAGGGTGTTTGGTGCATATAAAAATTGAAGATATTTTAAATTCTCTAAAGGATATTAAATTTGTTGGTTGTTCAAGTAGTATGCAAAGAGTCGTATCATTTTATTCTCTTGACAGTCGCGAGCTAAATGCAGAAAATAGTGGTGCTAGTCTTTATTTTGCATACAAGGGTGATAGGTTAGATGGATTTTCTTTTGTTGAATATTTAATTGATATTGGAGTTAAATGTTTTGTATGTTCTAAAGATTATGAGCATTTGTGTGTTGAGTATTTCAAAAGAGATGAGAATTTAATTTTTTTGCTTACTAGCAATGTGGTTGTTTTCCTTCAAGAATTAGCAAGGCATTTTATTAAAAGAACAAGTTTTAAAAGGATAGCTGTTACTGGCAGTAATGGGAAGACTACAACAAAAGAGATGCTTTACAGTATATTGTCAGAGCGATATAAAACTTGCAAGACTTGGGGAAATTTAAATTCGGATATTGGATTGCCTCTTAGTATTTTGAGAACTGAGGGAGATGAAAAGTATGCTGTTTTTGAAGTTGGAATAAGCTATGTGGGAGAAATGGAACTTCTTTCTAGTATATTAAATCCTGAAATTGTTATTGTAACAAATATAAGTTATGCTCATATGCAAGCTTTTGAAAGTCTAGAGATTGTTGCTTCTGAGAAGGGTAAAGTAATGACTAGTCATACTCAAATGGTTATTTTAAATGAAAGCTGTCCTTATCATTTGAATTTGAGAGAGATAGCTAAGTCTATAAATCCAGAGGTAAATATTTTTTATTTTGATTTTCATAGTCTTCAAATTAAGTCATTTGCATTTTTAAATGATAAATTTTTCTATGATTTTACTTATAAGGGATTTGATTATTCTGTTTTATTACCCGGACAGCATAATATTTTTAATGCAATATCTTGTATTAATTTAGCTTTATTGCTTGGACTTAGCGAGAATGAAATTCGTAATGGTTTGCTGCATACTGAGTTTCAAAAGGGTAGAGCAGAGCTTTTAAGAATAAATGACTATTTGGTTTTAAATGATTCTTATAATGGTAATTTAAGTTCATTTATGGCTTTAAAGGATATGATTTTGGCTCTTGAGATTAAGAGTAAAAAATTTATTGTTCTTGGTTCGTTTAAGGAACTTGGGAGATTTTCGTATGAAGCACACAAAACAGTGATACAAGAAATTGTTTTAATGAATTTTGATAAAGCTTTTTTAATTGGTGAAGAATTTCAAGAAGTAAAGAAAATTGAAAGCTTAGCCTTCAACAATTTATGTTATTTTAGTAATTTTGAAGGTTTTGTTGATTATTTTGTGAAAGATTTGGAGTCTGGATGTTTTGTTGCTATTAAAGGCTCAAGAGCACATAGGCTTGAAAGGGTACTTGATTGTTTTTAAGAGTTAATTGGGAATTTTAATGGAGAGGAGGATGTATGTTTTGTTTATTAGGGCTTAGATTATTAAGGTATATTACTTTTAGAACTGCTTATGCTACTATTTTTGCATTTTTGCTTGCTTTAATTTTTGGTCCATTTATTATTTCGAGACTAAAAAAATTAAAGTTAGATCAAATTTTGAGAAAAGATGGACCAAAGCGCCATTTGAGTGAGAAAATAGGAATTCCTACTATGGGAGGTATTCTTATTTTTTTTTGTGTTTTAATCTCTTTGTTTTTCTGGATTAATCTTTGGAATATTTATTTTTTAATCATACTTTTTGTTATGATTAGTTTTTCATGCTTAGGATTTATGGATGATTTGTTAAAGATAAAGAGAAAAAATTCAGAGGGTCTCAATCCTAGTTTTAAAATTTATGGACAAATATTATTTTCTTGTATTTCAGTTAGTATGCTTTATTATTTTGGGAGTGAACATGTCAGTATAATTTATTTCCCCTTTTTTAAGTCTCTTAAATTAAATTTGGGAGTTTTATATATTCCGTTTGGAATGTTTATTTTAATATCGGCATCTAATTCTTTTAATTTGACAGATGGACTTGATGGACTTGCTATTGGACTTAGTATTGTTGTAACAGGTGCGTTAGTCATAATTGCATATCTTACAAGTAGAGTGGATTTTGCATCTTATTTGAATATTCCCAATATTAAGGGTTCTGAAGAACTTGTAGTATTCCTTGGAGCTTTACTTGGGGGTAGTTTTGGATTTTTGTGGTTTAATGCTTATCCTGCTAAAATAATGATGGGTGATACCGGTAGTCTTTCAATTGGAGCAGTTCTTGGAATGGCAGCTTTAATTTTGAAAAGTGAGATTCTTTTTGCAATTCTTGCAGGAGTTTTTGTGGTTGAGACTTTATCTGTAATTATTCAAGTTATAGTGTATAAGCAGACTAAGAAACGAGTGTTTAAAATGGCACCACTCCATCATCATTTTGAGGAGCTTGGTTGGTCTGAAATGCAGGTTGTTATTAGGTTTTGGATAATAGGCTTGATATTTGCTATACTTGCCTTAAGTACTCTTAAGATTAGATGAGTTTAGATTGATCTTTTATGTTTGTAGAGCAAGCCTCTCTTAGAAAATATTATTTACTTATTTTGTGGTCGCTTGTTGCTTATGGTCTTATTATATTTTATACATCTTCATTTTTTTTAAGTCTAGAACTTACAGGAGATCCTAATTTTTTATTTTTAATGCGTCTTAAATATCTTTTTTTAAGCTTTATGGTATTTTTTTTCTTTGAGAGAATTTCTTTAGACATTTTAAAAAAAATTGTTTCTATTATATTGC
This sequence comes from Borrelia coriaceae, assembly GCF_023035295.1. Classification (NCBI taxonomy): domain Bacteria; kingdom Pseudomonadati; phylum Spirochaetota; class Spirochaetia; order Spirochaetales; family Borreliaceae; genus Borrelia; species Borrelia coriaceae. The sequence continues at coordinate 314,118 of NZ_CP075076.1, read as the reverse complement.
TTGTAACTTTTATATTGGTTTTAGCAACTTTTTTCTCGCCTAGTATTTCAGGTGCGCAAAGGTGGATATTTGTAAAAGGAGTTAGTATTCAGCCTTCAGAGATTTTTAAGGTATCTTTTACAATTTATCTTTCAAGTTATTTGAGTAAGTTTAGATTAAAGTTAGATAATAATGTTGCTTACTGGCTCAAACCCATGTTAATTTTTGGTATTTTTTGGCTATGCATAATTTTGCAAAATGATTATTCAACAGCTATTTATTTTGCCATTCTTTTTTTTATTATTTTATTTGTTTCTGGAATGTCATTGGGGTACATTTTTGCTATTTTACTTACTTTTGTTCCAATTTCTATGCTTTTTTTAATATTTGAACCTTACAGAGTTGCTAGAATTTTCGCATTTTTAAATCCTTATGATGATCCTTTAGGAAAGGGATATCAAATAATTGCATCACTTAATGCTTTAAAGAATGGTGGACTTGGGGGAAAAGGTCTTGGAATGGGAGAGATAAAGCTTGGCAGACTTCCAGAGGCTAATTCTGATTTTATTTTTTCTGTTCTTGGAGAGGAATTAGGATTTTTTGGGATTTGTTTTGCTATTATTTTATTTTTTTTATTTTTTTATTTTGGCTTTTTTGTTGCCATTTGTGCTAAAACTAGATTTAGGTTTTTTATTGCATTTATTTCAAGTCTTACAATTTTTCTTCAAAGTATCATGAATATTTTAATTGCAATTGGTCTTTTACCCCCTACAGGTATAAATTTACCATTTTTTTCATCAGGAGGTTCTTCCATTGTTGTTACAATGGCGCTTTCGGGATTGATAGCAAATGTTTCTAGGGATGTTGAAAGTGAATAGTTTAAAATTTTATTAATATTATAATTTAACCTTAAGTTTATGTTGATTTATAGAAAATTTTTGATCATATACATTTATATAGTAATTTCTCTTATACTACTTGAGATTGTTTTTATTATTTTTATTTCTCCATACTTTCTAATTAGATACATTAGTTTTAATGATGATATCCATATATCTAAGGAAGATATATTAAGTATTTCAGGCATTAAACCTGATACTTATTATTATGATGCTGATGTTAGTATTTATGAGAAAAATATTATGAGGGATCTAAGAGTAAAAAATGTGAAGGTAGAGCTTAAATTCCCTAATACGATCAAAATTAATATTGAAAGAAGATTGCCTGTAGTTACTGCTTATGAAAATGTTAATGGCAGTTTTATTTATTATTTTATTGCTTCAGATGGTGTAATTTTAGAAAAATGTCAAGATTTAATTTATGATTTGCCTATAATTAGTGGATTAAATTTAAAAGACAATAAAGTTGGTGATTTTTTAGAAGATAGGATGCTTGCTATTATAAAAAATCTTAATTATGTTAAAATAAATCAAAGTACTTTGTATAATTTAATATCAGAAATTAATTTTTTGAAGTTAAATTTTTATGATTACAAGATTATTTTGTATATAAAAAATATATATAATAAGATAGTAATAACAGCGGATATGGATTTAATAAATGTAATGCATAAAGTGTTCATGATATCTGATTTGCTTAAGGGAAGAGCCGATACTGTTGATTTAAGAAGCGGTGATATCATTTTATTAGGAGAAAATTAGTGTCTAGGGAGTTGATAGTAGGATTAGATGTTGGAACTTCAAAGATTTGTACTGTTGTGGCTGAGGTAAATTTGAATAATCAGTTAGAGATAGTAGGCATAGGCACTAGTGTATCAAGAGGTGTTAGAAAAGGAGTTCTTATAAATATTGAAGCTGCTCTTGATTCAATTTCTAGTTCTATTGAAGCCGCTGAGCTTATTTCAGGGTGCGATATTGTAACTCTTTCTGTTTCCATGTCCGGTAGTAGCATTGAGGGTACTAATTCCCGTGGGGTTGTTGCAATAAATTCAAAAACCAGGGAGATTGATAATGAAGATGTTGAGCGTGTTATTGAAGCTGCTAAAGCAATTGTGATTCCTATGGATAGAGAAATTTTACATGTGATTCCTCAAGAATTTATTGTAGATGGAATTCCTCATATAAAGAATCCAATAGATATGATGGGAATTCGCCTTGAAGGTGAGGTGCATATCATTACGGGCTCTAGTTCTTCAAGTCAGAATTTAGTTAGATGCGTAAATCGTGCCGGATTTTCTGTTGATGAGATTGTACTTGGAAGTTTGGCCTCATCTTATGCTACCTTATCTAAAGAAGAGAGAGAAATGGGAGTTTTGTTTGTTGACATGGGTAAGGGTACAACTGACATAATTCTTTATGTTGATGGTTCTCCTTATTATACAGGAGTAATTCCTATAGGTGCAAATAGAGTCACTCTTGATATTGCGCAAGTGTGGAAGGTGCCTGAAGATGTTGCTGAGAATATTAAAATAACAGCTGGTGTTGCTCATGTTTCTGCTCTTGAGAGTCAAATGGAAAGTGTTATCATTCCTAATCTTGGCACCAGACCTCCTCAAGAGAAAAGTCGAAGAGAATTGGCTATAATCATTCATTCAAGATTAAGTGAGATCTTTGAGATGATAAAAGCTGAAATAATGAAGAGAGGGCTTTATAATAAGATTAATGGAGGAATTGTGTTAACTGGAGGAGGTGCCTTGTTTCCTGGTATTTCTAATTTGACAGAGGAAATATTCAGATATCCCTCAAGAATAGGATTTCCAATGAATATTAATGGAGTTGGAGAGGAGTATATTGGTCCTAAATTTTCCTCAGCTCTTGGTCTTGTTCTTTATAAACATGAGCAGCAAAAATTCAATAAATTAAAGAAAGGAAATAGTAAGTCTAAGAGACAAAGTAAAATAGCTTCAAAATTGAAAGGTTGGTTTTTGAAGGAATGGTTTTGACCAGTCATGGAGGAAATTTAATGAAAGATTATAATATTATTGATAGTCATTCAAAAAGATTTGATTCTGCTACAAATCCTACGGTTCTTAAAGTAATTGGTGCAGGCGGTGGCGGTAGCAATGCTGTTAATCGTATGATTGAATATGGAGTAAGAGATGTTGAGTTTATTGTAGCGAATACGGACCTTCAAGCTCTTCAAACTTCTATTGCTCCAATAAAGATTGCTCTTGGTGCCAAAGTTACTGCAGGTCTTGGAGCCGGTGGGAGACCTGAGATTGGGCAAGCTGCTGCAGAAGAAGATATTGATATTATTAAGAATCATTTAGCAGGTGCTGATATGGTATTTATCACTGCTGGAATGGGTGGGGGGACTGGAACAGGAGCTGCACCTGTTATTGCTCAGGTTGCTAAAGAACTTGGAATTTTAACTGTTGGAGTTGTTACTAAGCCTTTTAAATTTGAAGGTCCTAAAAAAATGCGACTTGCTGAACAGGGAATAAATAATTTAAGAAAATCTGTTGATACTTTAATCATTATTCCAAATCAAAAACTTTTAACTGTTGTTGATAAGCGAACCACAATTAAAGATGCCTTCAAGAGGGCTGATGATGTTTTAAGAATGGGTGTGCAGGGGATTGCAGGTCTTATTATTGAGCATGGAGAAGTTAATATTGATTTTGCTGATGTTAAGAGCATTATGCAAGGACAAGGTGATGCTTTGATGGGTATTGGTTATGGTAAGGGTGAGAATAGAGCAGTTGATGCTGCTACTTCTGCTATTAGTAATCCTTTACTTGAAGATGTTAGAATAGAGGGGTCTAAGGGACTTCTTGTTAACATAACTGGTGGTGAAGATTTCTCATTGCTTGAGCTTGAAGAGATTATGGGAATCATTACTGCTAGTGTTGATGATGAGGCTACCGTAATATATGGACATGCAATTAACTCAAATCTTGATGATGAGATTTATGTTACAGTTGTTGCTACCGGATTTTCTTCTAAAAAACAGAAAGATTTATCTGGTGTTGTTGAGAATAATACTTTAAGTTCAAAAGAATTTGATAGTTTGATGTCAGGCACTCAAGCTGTTTCAGAGAATGATTATGTGGCGAATGATAATTTTATAGCAAAGTCAAAAAATGTTAATTATTTTGAGGATGATATTGATGTTCCTACATTCCTTAGAAATTTGAATAAAAAAAGTAGTGATAATTGAATGAAAAAATGGTTTTCAATATTTTTGTTTTTAGTTATTTCTTGTGGTGATGAATCTAAAGAAAAGGTTAATCTTGGACTTAGAATAAGAGAGATAGAGATAGCAGGTGGTGGTTCATTAGAAAAAATTGAAGTTTATAAGGAATTTATTGATAAAGAAGAGAAAAATATATTAAAAATAATAAATTCTATTGATAAAAAGGCTAGATTTTTTAGTTTAATTGGGCTTGAACTTATTAAGCTTAGTCAATATGGTCCTGCTATTGAATATTTTAATAAGAATCTGGAGTATGGGCCTGATAATTATTTATCTCATTTTTATATAGGAGTTTCTGCTTATAATTTGGCTAAAGGGATGCAGAGCAGAGAAAAAATTAAGGAATATTTTATTCTTGCTGAAAATTCTTTTTTGAAATCAATTTCTATTAAAGATGATTTTAAGGAATCTATTTTTGCTCTCTCTAATATGTATGTTTATGACCTTGATAAACAGTTAGAAGCTAAGGGATATTTAAGCAAACTTGAGTCTATGGGAGAGAATTATTTTGAATTTTTTATGTTAAGGGGTGCGAATTATTATTCTCTTGGTGATTTTGATAATGCTTTGTTATTTTATAAAAAGGCCAAAGATAAAGCCTCAACTCAAGATCAGGTAGAGGGAGTTGATAAAATAATGAGTAATTTTAAGTAGCTTTTATGTTTAAATTACTTTATGTTGATAATTTAAGGTTTTTAAAGGGTGAAGAAAAACTTAGTATTTTTAATAATTTTGATTTAAGTGATCTTTGTAAGTTAAGCTTAAGAGATATTTCTAATTATTTATCTAAAGATTTTAGGAAGGTTCATAAGCTTCCAGATTTAAAATTAATAGAGCTGCAACAGAAAATTCTTGATAGAACAGGTGCAAAGGTTGTAACTCTTGAATCTAATGATTATCCCTTGAAGCTTAAAAGGCTTTATGATCCCCCATTTGCTATTTATTATAGAGGTAATCTTCCAGATTCTGATTCTTTGTCTTGGGCTGTTGTTGGTTCAAGACAAATCAGTAGAGCTTTGGCAAATAGAGTTAAGGAGTTATCATCGCATCTTGCTAAAAATCATGTAGAAGTGATCTCTGGATTTGCAATAGGAGCTGATATTGCAGCACATCTTGGTGCAATTAATGAAAAAAAAAGAACATATGCAGTTATTCCAACAGATATTGATAATATTTATCCAAGGCAAAATAGGCGATATGTCACTCGTCTCTTAGAAAATGGTGGCGGTGTTATTACTGAGACTTTGCCTTATTTGAAGATACAAAATTATTTTTTTGCAAAGAGGAATAGAATAGTCGCGGGTCTTTCAGATGTTGTTTTTATCACTTGTGCACCAAGAAAATCAGGTGCTTTAATTACTGCTGAGCTTGGACTTGATTTGGGTCTTGATGTTTATGTTTATAATATTGATTATTCTGGTGATGGTTCTAAAAATTTGTATGATTCTGGAGCTCAAGAGATAAAATCAGTTTCAGATCTTTATAAGATACTAAATGTTCAGTATAATGAGCCTGAAATTAGGGATGACTTAGATAGCTGTTGTGTAGGGCAAGATGCATCTAGTATGCTTATTAATGAGTTATTGAATGAAATATCTAAATAGGGGGGACATCATGAGTTTTAAAGGAACTACAGTTATTGCAATAAGAAGGGGAGGGAAGACTGTAGTAGCAGCAGATGGACAAGTAACTTTTGGACATACTGTTTTAAAATCCAATGCTGTCAAAATAAGAAAATTAGTTAACGGAAAAATTTTAGCAGGGTTTGCAGGTTCAACTTCTGATGCTATTACTCTTTTTGAGAAATTTGAAGAAAAGGTTAAAGCTAGAGAAGATGGCATTATTGATATTAAAAGAGCTGCTGTTGAGCTTGCAAAGGATTGGAGATCTGACAAAATACTTCATAAACTTGAAGCAATGATGCTTGTCGCTGATTCTGAGAATATTTTATTAATTTCAGGTACTGGAGATGTTGTTGAGCCTGAAGAAGATGTGATTTCAATTGGTAGTGGAGGAAATTATGCATATTCAGCGGCGCTTGCTTATATGGAAAATAAAAAATTAAGTGCTGCTGATATCGCTTTTAAGTCTTTAAAGGTAGCATCAAGGGTTTGTATATATACAAATTCAAATATTGTGCTTGAGGAGATTAGTTGATGGATAAGGCTGAAAATCAAAATATAGTACCTAAAGAGATTGTTGCAGAATTAGATAAGTATATAATAGGACAGGTTGAGGCTAAAAAATTGGTTTCAATTGCTCTTGTTAATAGATATATAAGATCTAAACTTCCCAAGGAAATCAGAGATGATGTTATGCCTAAGAATATTATTATGGTAGGTTCAACTGGCATTGGTAAAACTGAGATTGCAAGAAGGCTTTCAAAGTTTATTAAGGCTCCTTTTATTAAAGTTGAAGCTACTAAATATACCGAGGTAGGTTATGTGGGTCGTGATGTTGAATCTATGATTCGTGATTTAATGAGTATTGCGGTGAATATGGTCAAAGAAGAGATGTATGATTCTGTGCGCGAAGAAGCAATCAAACGTGCAGAGGAGAGAATAATTGACAAACTTTTGAAAGTTTCTGAGAATTCTGGGAATGATAATGTAAGTGATGAGGAAATAAAAGTCCGTGAAAAATTGAGAGATAAGTTTAGAAAACAATTAAGAAGTGGTTCTCTTGATGATAATCTTATTGATGTTTATGTTTCAGGTAAGGTACCCATTTCTACGATTGAGATATTTTCTGGTAGTAATCTCGAAGAGATTGATATGAGTATTGGAGGTTTGATTAGTAATATATTTGATAGGAAGAAGAGAAGGGAAGTAAAAATTAAAAAAGCGAGGGAGATAATTATATCTGAAGAGCTTGAAAAGTTAGTTGATCATGAGAATATTGTAGAGATTGCCAAATCAAGAGTTGAAAATATGGGAATTGTTTTTATTGATGAGATTGATAAAATAGTTACTAAAAATAGAACTGGAAATGATGTTTCTAGAGAAGGTGTGCAGAGAGATATTTTGCCAATTGTTGAAGGCTCCAAGGTTAATACAAGATATGGAATAGTAGACACTTCTCATATCTTGTTCATTGCTGCAGGTGCTTTTAATTTATCAAAGCCATCTGATTTGATACCAGAGCTTCA